>NZ_JBMIRP010000020.1:0-66638 GCF_049202975.1 Ureibacillus sp. MALMAid1270
AACTTCTTGAAGATGCGCTTGAACAAACAAATAAGAAAATCAAAAAGTTAATACAAAGTCAACTGGAGCAGTGGATCTCAGAACTACCTAATTATATCAAGGCTTATTTACCGATTTCACTCTGCGAAAGTTGAGTTATTAAGTCTTTTTATATTTATTAAATACCAAGAAGCAAAGGGGAAAATTATATGAGAAAAACATCATTTGCACTTATTGGAGTAGGTGTAGTAGGGGAAAGAATTATAAATCAACTTCTAAACAGTGAAAAATGCGAAATTATCTCAATCTTTGATGAGAATAAAACTAGATTACAAGAAATAGCAGCTAAATATAAATTGACAGTAGCAGAAAATGTGGAGGAACTTTTTGAAACGAAACCAGATTGGGTTTATATTGGTACACCTCCTGTAAGCCATGCAAGTTTAGCAGAACAAGCGGCAAGTTTCGGTTTAAATATTTTATCTGAAAAACCACTTGCTCATAATGCAGAAGACGGAGAGAAGATGGTTGATTCGTCTACAAAAGCAAATGTTCATACAGCGATGCATTTTCCATTGATGTATAGTCCAGTTGTAAATAAATTAAAGGAAGCAATTGCAAGTGAAGAACTTGGTGACATTGTCCGTGTAGAACTTCATACATATTTCCCTGTTTGGCCACGCCCTTGGCAGCAAAATCCTTGGATTAGTACACGTGAACAAGGTGGATTTATCCGAGAAGTGTTCCCACATTATTTACAAGTGATCCATCATTTATTTGGTGATTTAAAGATTTTATTTCATGAGATTACATATCCAGAAAACGTGGAATTATGTGAGACGGGTGTATCAGCTTTAGCAAAAACGGAATCAGGGATCCCTGTTTTATTGAACGGATTATCCGGTATTGGGCAAATTGAGCGACTTGAATTTAAGGTATTCGGTACATCAAAAGTAATGACGATTCGTAACTGGTCTGAGCTTTGGGTGAGTGAAAAGGGGCAAGAAGAAGTTCATGTAATTCCGGAAATTAAACCATTATCACTCGTGGATTCTTGTCATCGTTTAGTGAATGGAGAAGAAGCTCTAACAGTGAAGTTCGATGAGGGCTTGAAAGTACAAAAATGGATTGATGAGTTATTAAGTAATTAAATAAATTAAAAAACACCTTGCTCCAATTTGGAAGTAAGGTGTTTTTTAATTTATTTAATTGAAGTAAGAAGCGATTGATTAAACCCAGTTAATGGTTCTGAACTGGATAGACGATTCACAATTTCTTTTGCACATTCGGTCGTTGATTGTATGCCTGTATTTACTTCGATATCATATACTTCTTGTTTATGTACAAATTCAAGTTGAGAGATGGCTAATTCTATACGGCGATCACCTCTTAATTGCTCTCTTTTGATCAGTTCTTCCGGAGAACAGTGTACGCCTACAAAAAGCACAGAATAATCTTTTAACGTTTCATAAAAAGTATGCATTGTTATCGTGTCATGAATGATTTGGTCGAGTATTAAGTTAACTCCTCTGTCTGCAAACATTGCTACATTTTTATAATAGAAATATTCTGTTTCAATGGGGATTAGTCGATTATTTTCCCGATCTTCCATTTTTTCTATCACAATATCGTAGTCATCAATACTAAAAGTAAAAAAATCTGGTAGTAATTTTGTTATTTTATTAGCTAATGAAGTTTTACCTGAACTTGAAACACCGTTAAGGACAATTATTAAGCCTTTTTCCATAAATGATCTCCCTTTGTTTTAATGTACTTATTTTAAGGAATAGGAATAAGTTGGTAAAGTGTTTTTTATTCATTGATGATGCGATAGTGAGATATCTCTATTGAATAATATGAGGTAATAAGAGAGTCGTTCAGGTTTCATATAAATAATTTTAAGTCGAATCATGGTAATGAATGTAACCAAATTTTATACATACTGAAATGAGCATACTATTGAAGTTTTGGGAAATAAAAGTACCTCTAACAATTGAGATTAATGTGTACAAGATTCAAATTTTTGTCAACCTAGTTTACGTAATTGGCGTTGGCTTGTTGTGTTTTGTCGAGAAAAATTAGGGGAATTGGATATTTTACTTAGATAGTTATCACCAAGATTAGATTTTATCTATTAAACAGGTAGCAGCTATTATTATCAGTACTATACGATAATTATTTGTCAATCAGGTTGACGAAATAGTTATCGTATAGTCATTTGTAGTTCCATTACGCGTTATTTTTTGAAAATAGATTGTGTAAATGAATGATTTGCAGTTTATATGGTTTAAAAATTAAGTTTAATGCACGGTTTCATATGTTTTATGTCATCTAAGTTTACAATATTAATATTGTACTCTAACGATTTGTCGAATATAGTAAATATTTTATTATTATTAAACTATAAATTATACAGAAGTGTATATTTTTATAAATCATTAATAATTATCGATTTACTCAATAAAATAACAAAGTTTTTTGTCAACCAAATTGACGGAATTGTTATAAAAGTAAAATCAAAGGTCGCAATATCCACTTTGTTCTTGTCGAAAGTTTCATAACTCGAATTTTGTTGGGAAGTTGTAATTATTAATTATAATTATTAATTAAATGTAATTATTCAAACGTCTAAGTTATTAGAGAATCCGACCATATACTACATTGAAGATAAATTTATTGTTGATAGGTGGTGAATGAATGGTATTTTATCCTCGAGACCCTTATGGTGGGCCACGCTCTCCTATGTATTCACAAAGGGGGGGATCTGGACCTGTTCCTCCGATAAGAAGACAGGATGAGGCATATTTTTATCCAAATGAAATGAGAAGACCCAATGAAGCCTATCCTTATCCAAATCAGAGAAGGAAGGGGGAAGGGTATGTTTATCCTGACCAAAGAAGAAGACAAGAAGAGTTATACTATTACCAAAATCAGATGAGAAGACAAGACGAAGCCTATTTTCACCCGAATGGAATGCCTGGACCAAATCAGCCTCCGAATCGCCGCCCTCCATCCAGATTACCAGAACAATTAAACGCCATCGCTGGACATATGGGAACTATTAACCAAGGGATTAATATTATGAGGCAAGTAGGCTCGTTGTTAAGTATGTTTAATACTAGAAGATAAAAATAGTGTGAGTGCCTGCCACTCACACTATTTTCATTCTTCTTTATAACATCGCTCGCCATTTCTAAAATAGTACCTGACACTCGCGCTAAACCCAAGTTAATATGTAATAATTAAATAAAAATTTTTGAAAAATGTTCGATATATTAATTAATACATGTAAGAATTGGGTGTAAGTATGGATGATAAGCATTTAAAAGTATTACAACAAAGGGTCTCATTACTTAGATCTGATGGAAAGTATAAAGAAGCGATTGAGGAAAGCCAAGAACTTCTTAAACAAGGATTAGAATTGAATGATCATAAATCTATTTTAGTCGCACATATAGTAAAGGCTGCTTCCTTTTATTGTATTGGTGATATTGAAGAGGCATTTCACAGTATAGATGCTTATAGTGAAGTGTGTCAGCAATATGGTGATGATGCGGATTGGTTAAGTTTTTACAATGTACGATTTTTACTTTATGAGTTCCAAAAGGATTATATAAAAGCAAAAGATACACTACTTCGTACAATTGAATTAGGTAAGAAAATTCAAAAGTACAATATCGTTAGCAATGGCTATAGTAATTTAAGCCATCTATACATAGTGGAAGAAAACTATGAACAAGCTTTAGAAATGACCAAAATAGGACTAGAAATGGCAAAGTTACATAAACCACAGAGTGAAATTTTAGAAACAAGAGTTAAGTTAAATATGGCAAAATCCTATATTGGGCTTCAAAAATTTGTAGAGTCTAAAAGGATAATGGATGAAATTAATCGTTCCAAGATTTTAGATTCGTTTATTAGAGAAAAGTCTCAATACTATGATTTATTGGGAATGTGGCACGCTAAGTTAGATTTATACCAGGAAGCATTTGATGCTTATACGAAGGCTAAAGAACTTGTTGAAAGTTATAACGATTTGTATTTATTAAAGACCATTCAAGAAGAGAGAATGAAGCTTTGTGATCAAATGAATGATATACAAAACGGATATATCGTGCAAAAAGAATATATTAAACTGCTAGCAGATATTAATGATAAAGAACTTGCACAAACTGCTTTAAAGCTGGAAGTGAAGCATAGTATTACAATGATTAAAAAGAAAGCTAATACGGATTTTTTAACTGGTGTATACAATCGAAGTTATTTAGAGAATACGGTTGATGAATTGTTAAATCAAGCCTCAATAAATAAAGAAAATATTGTTTGTATCATAATTGATATAGACGATTTTAAGTTGTATAACGATAAGCATGGGCATTTGTTTGGTGATGAAGTCATAAAACAAGTTAGTAAAGCTTGTAAAGAGATATTACAAAAAGATGATATTATAGGGCGATTTGGTGGAGATGAATTTGTGATCATTACAACAGTTAATTCTCTAGAAGAGGGTAAAAACAAAGCAATTCAGATTAAGGATGCAATAAGTAAATTGAAAATATTTAATGGTGATTATTTCTCCTCTATTACCGTAAGTATGGGTGTAGCGGATAATTTAAGTGGTAAAATAACAACTTTTAAAGAGTTATTTCATCATGCGGATCTTGCTCTTTATGAAGCTAAAAGACGTGGGAAAAATCAAATTAATTTTAAATAAATACCTAGTGTATAAATATATGATGGGAAACAAAAAAACACTATCCTTTATTCGAGGATAGTGTTTTTAACATACAAGTAATGCTAGTTTCGGATTAAATAATCAAACGCAGCTAATGAAGCAGTTGCACCAGATCCCATTGAAATGATGATTTGCTTATAAGCGCTATCTGTACAATCTCCAGCAGCAAATACGCCAGGAATTGTAGTCGCACCATGTTTATCTACAATAATTTCACCGAAACGAGAACGTTCGAGAGTACCTTCTAGCCATTCAGTATTTGGAACTAAACCGATTTGTATAAACACACCTGCAAGTTCGATATGTTTTTCTTCCCCAGACTCTAGGTCTACATATGTAAGTCCATTTACTTTGTCAGTACCTGTAATTTCTTTTGTTTGAGCTTTTGTTAAAACAGTAACGTTTGGTAAGCTGGATAATCGTTTTTGTAGTACCTCGTCAGCTTTTAAGCTTTCGTTGTATTCTAGAACAGTTACATGATTTACAATTCCTGCAAGGTCAATTGCTGCCTCAACACCAGAGTTACCTCCACCGATAACGGCAACGTCTTTACCTGCAAATAATGGACCATCACAGTGTGGACAGTATGCTACACCTTTATTTTTGAATTCTGCTTCACCTGGCACATTAATGTTTCTCCAACGAGCACCAGTTGCAAGAATAACGGCTTTACTCTTAAGTACTGCACCGTTTTCTAATTCAATTTCAATAAGATCTTTTTTCTCTAATCGAGTAGCACGTTGAAGGTTCATAATATCAACGTTGTATTGTTTTACGTGCTCTTCTAAAGCTAAAGCAAGTTTAGGACCCTCTGTTTCTTTCACACTAATAAAGTTTTCGATAGATAGAGTGTCTAAAACTTGGCCACCAAAACGTTCTGCAACGATACCAGTACGAATTCCTTTACGTGCTGCATAGATCGCTGCACTTGCACCAGCAGGGCCACCACCAACAACAAGAACATCATATGGTTCTTTGCCAGCGAATTGATCTGCACTTGGGCCAGACCCTAGTTTTGCAAGGATCTCATCTATTGTCATACGGCCGTTACCAAAAGGTTCACCATTTAGGTAAGCTGCTGGTACAGCTAAAATGTCTTTGCTTTCAACTTCATCTTTAAATACTGCACCATCAATCATTGTGTGTTTAATATTTGAGTTAAGCACACTCATGATGTTAAGTGCTTGTACAACGTCAGGACAGTTGTGACAAGTTAAGCTAACATAAGTTTCAAAATTATATTCGCCTTCGATTGCCTTAATTTGATCGATAATATTTTGGTCCACTTTTGGCGCTCGACCACTTACTTGAAGTAGTGCTAATACTAAAGATGTAAATTCATGTCCTAGTGGAACACCAGCGAATACAATTCCAGTATCTTCGCCAACTCGGTTTACACTAAAACTTGGTGTTCGGTCAAGTTGTACTTTTTCCACTGAAATTTTTGATGAAAGAGAAGCTAGCTCTTCAACAAGAGCTAGCATTTCATCTGATGCTTTGCCAGTACCTACACTTACTTTAAGGACGATGTCGTTCTCAAGCAGTTGAAGGTACTGACTTAGCTGTGATCTAATTTCTGCATCGAGTGCCATTTGTATCGCTCCTTAGATTTTACCTACAAGGTCTAAACTTGGTTTAAGCGTTTCGCCGCCTTCTTGCCATTTCGCTGGGCAAACTTCGCCTGGATTGTTACGTACATATTGAGCAGCTTTAATTTTATTAATAAGAATGCTTGCGTCACGACCGATACCGCCAGCGTTAATTTCTAAAGCTTGGATAACACCATCTGGATCGATAATGAATGTTCCGCGATCTGCAACACCCTCTTCTTCAATTAACACGTCGAAGTTACGAGAAATAACGTGTGAAGGGTCACCAATCATTGTGTAAGTAATTTTACCGATTGCTTCTGAAGAATCATGCCATGCTTTGTGTACGAAGTGAGTATCAGTTGAAACTGAATATACTTCAACACCAAGTTTTTGTAATTCAGGGTATTGAGCTTGTAAATCTTCAAGTTCTGTTGGACAAACGAATGTGAAGTCAGCAGGGTAGAAGCAAACAACACTCCATTTACCTTTAAAATCTTGTTCAGATACTTCGATGAATTCTCCGTTTTTGAATGCTTGCGCTTTAAATGGTAATACTTCTTTTCCGATTAATGACATAATCAAAAACCTCCATGTACTTTTATAATAATAATTCTAATATAGTTATAATTCTCCTGTAGATGTCGACTTTTGTCAACTGAATTGAATAGATATTGTATGAACAATATGGAAATTTTACGTTAAATATAGAACCTTAAGAGAAAGGTACAAGAAAACGTAATAATTGAGTACCTAATTATTTTCATTAACTTTTAAAGAACTAAGAGAATAATAACTAAAGTCAAAAAATTATTATCATTATGTCTTTTTTATTTCTCAATTAGGTCTTGAACTTTATCTATTTTAACCATTGTTCCTTCAGTTAATACTTCAATTTCATGAATCGTCACAATAACATTTTCATTCAATTTTTGATTTGCTTTTTAATAGAAATACTATAATTTTTTTCTCAATATAGTCATATTGACTATTATGATTCTATTAATTAGCATAAATATCGCATCAATCAGTGTAATTTCTAGTATGAGATTAGTTAGTTAGTCAAACAGCCGGGATGATTGTTCAAGATGCTGTAGATGAAATTGACTTGGATCGCTATCAAGAAATAACAATGGATGGAATTCTTAAACGAGCAGATCATTTAGAAGAATTAGCTAACGGATTGAATAATCATGTGAAGCAATTCCAAGTATAATAGAAAAATAAATAGAGCTGACTGGAGCGATTGTTTTCTAGTCAGCTCTTTTTGTTTAAAGAATTTGTTTACTTTTAGCTAAAATATTCGTAAAATTTAGAATAATATATTAAAAGATTCTCTAAAAGTTACATAAAGTTACTAAAAATAGGAGCGTGAATGTTAATTGGACTATTTACATCATCCATTTGCATCGAAAAGACATACGGTATTTGCCAAAAATGGGATGGTTGCTACCTCTCAACCACTAGCTGCACAAGTGGGGATTGAAATATTAAAAAAAGGTGGAAATGCCATTGATGCTGCCATCGCAACGGCAGCTGCATTGACCGTTGTTGAACCAACTTCAAATGGGATTGGTGGCGACGCCTTTGCGATTGTTTGGGTAAAAGGCGAATTATATGGATTAAACGCTTCAGGACCTTCTCCACAATTGCTAACTGCGGAGGCAGTAAAGGCATTAGGTCACGAAAGTATGCCAAAACTAGGTTTAGTGCCAATTACAGTTCCAGGAGTGCCTGCTGCATGGGCTGCATTATCTAGTCGATTTGGAAAACTATCTTTACTAGAAACACTAGAACCAGCCATTCGATATGCAGAAGAAGGGTACCCGATTTCGCCAATTTTAGGTAAGTATTGGAAGAGAGCTTATGCTGCATACAAGAGACAAGAAGGAAAAGAATTTGAATCTTGGTTCAATACGTTTTCTATCAATGGTAGAGCTCCTGAGATTGGTGAAATTTGGCGCTCTAAGGACCATGCTGAAACTCTTCGTAAAATTGGAGAAACGGAAGCAAGAAGTTTTTACGAGGGAGAACTTGCTCAAAAGATTGAGGATTTCATGGTGGAACATGGCGGCTTTTTAAGAAAATCGGATCTTGCAGCATATGAACCTGAATGGGTAAAGCCAATTTCTACAAATTATCGTGGCTATGATGTGTGGGAGATTCCGCCTAATGGTCAAGGAATGATCACATTAATGGCATTAAATAATTTTGAACTGATGGATCAACCGAAATGGCAATCAGCTGATACAATTCATCAACAAATTGAATCGATGAAGCTTGCATTCGTAGATGGACAAGCATTTATTACAGAACCAGCTGACATGCCGATCAGTATCAATCGTTTATTATCAAAAGAGCACGCTGCATATCGTGTGAAAGAAATTGGCGAAGAAGCCATTGAACCGAAACCATTGGAACTTGTTAAGGGTGGAACGGTGTATTTAGCAACAGCGGATGGTGAGGGGAATATGGTGTCCTTCATTCAAAGTAACTATATGGGATTTGGTTCAGGAGTGGTCGTACCTGGTACAGGGATCGCTTTACAAAATAGAGGAGCAGACTTTTCATTAGACGAAAGCCATCCAAACTATTTAAAACCAGGCAAACGCACATACCACACAATTATTCCAGGGTTTTTAACAAAAGGAAAAGAAGCGGTTGGTCCATTCGGAGTAATGGGTGGTTATATGCAACCCCAAGGTCATTTCCAGGTTGTGACGAATACAATTGATTATCTTCTAAACCCACAGGCTGCACTCGATGTGCCAAGATGGCAATGGATTGGCGGAAAGAAAGTACATGTTGAACCAGAGTTTCCAAATTATCTCGTTCAGGCTTTGATAAGAAAAGGGCATGACATTGAAGTGTTACCTGATACAGGCAGTTTCGGTCGTGGCCAAATTATTTGGAGAAACCCTAAAACCGGGGTACTTGCAGGTGGAACTGAATCAAGAACAGATGGCATGGTTGCTGCTTGGTAATAGGGTTACGTGATGTGATACCTTAATTCATTACAATTAAATTTATTCAATTTTTAGGCTTTCAATATACGTTATTGAAGGCCTATTTTAAATGTTATCCAACGTATTAGTCGGTATTTAAAAAACAAATGCCCGAGATGGAAAAGCCATTTCGGGTGTTTTTTTTCATGAATGGATATTGATCACTTTAAAAAAGTGAATGACACGTACGGACATAATATTGGTGATCAGGTGCTTGTACATGTTGCCACAGTTTTTCAAACCTATTTAGATGAAGAGGTACTTTTTGCACGGTATGGTGGGGAAGAGTTTGTGATTGCGTTAAATGGACAAACCATTGCACAAGGAGAAGCATTAGCCAAACAACTTGGCCAGTATCTGAGTGAACAGCCATTTAATAATGCAGAGGTAAATATTAATGTTACAGTAAGCTTTGGTGTTGCCGAAAGAACAAAAGATGAAGATGAAACATTATATCAGCTTTTAAATAAGGCGGATAATGCACTATACTCCTCAAAAGGAGCTGGCCGAAACAGAGTGACTGTCTACGTAGACACAGGTGTGGAGGAAGTGTTTAGTTGAGTATTACAAATAACTTGAGCAAACAGCAGAAAGAAGGGTATGCACTATGTAGCCATTGTGTTATTTTCATTCTTCATTGTATTGACCCTAGTTGATGGATTTACGATGTATCTTATGGTGTCCATTCTTGCTACCTTATTGATGAAGTAGAAATCATTTGGCTTTACAGCTATTTTGGCGAGAGGGGAGACAGGCTCGCTACTAATCCATTCATTAAATTGAATAGCTCCTTTTCCTAAATAAGAGAAAGATTCTTCCGGGAGAATATAAACCCTTCCAGAAGTCCATTGTTCATTACTTTTAGTCTGTTTAGTTAATGAATAAAAATGATAAGATTTTTGGTCATTGGCAGTGAGGGACCCGTTTCGAAAGTTTCCTACTAATTTCTTTTTATCGAGGATGGCAAAGAAAACGGGCCAAATCAGATCTTTCGTTGCAAAAATAGCATTCGCTAACTTTCCGTTATATAAAGTCTGTTCACGGGGTTCGAAGGAATCAATCGATAGATGGTTGGATCCGTGAAAAATAACAGGTTTAGCATTTGATAAGTAATGAAGAAACTTGTATTTCGGAATAGAAAGATTGTACTCAATTAATTTGTCAGGCTTTTTTATAGCAGTATTAAATAGGTGATTAAATAACTCTTCTTCGTCTTTGTTAATTGTTATGGTAGGTATGCGATAAAACAATAAACGTAATAATAAATTTGCCAATACACGCATCGACTTTAACACCCCTTCTAATTAATTAATATTCGATAGGGATTGTTTTATGCCCTTCCATGTATCGGGAGGATATCTTTAGTATAATAAAGGTAAAGGGACGGGGCAGTTAAGGGGATGGCATGTATGAAAGAACTATTTATAAAGCAAAAGGTATTTAGTCTTAAGGGCAAATTTACGATTAAAGATCCGCTGGAAAATGACATTTACTACGTGGAAGGAAGCTTTATGCAAATTCCAAAGACGTTTACGATTATGGATACAGCAAGAAATGAAGTCGCGCTCATTACGAAAAAGACTTTTAGTTTTTTACCGAAGTTCTTTGTAGAGGTCAATGGTCGCGAGGTGTTAACGATTAAGAAGGAGTTTTCTTTCTTAAAAGCGCGCTATACGATTGATGGTGAAGGTATCGAAGTAGAAGGTAACTGGTGGGATATGGACTTCCAGGTTTATCAACATGGTGAATTAGTAGGTAGAGTGAATAAAGAATGGTTCACTTGGGGAGATAGTTATAAAGTTCAAATAATAAAAGAAGAAATGGAAACAATCATCATTGCCATTGTTGTGGCTATTGATTGTGTAAAAGCGGACCAATCAGGTGCGGCATCCTCGGCGGCGTTTTGATTCGCGAATAAGGGGGTGGGAGGAGAGTGGGACAGATTTACTGTCCCCAATGTCCCAGTTATTAAAAAAAGATGGAGCAGTCAAAGTGACAGTCCATCTTTTTAGTTTTATTTATGATCAGTTGCAGTTTCAGTTTTTTTCTTACCTGATGCAAACCATCCGATGATTGCAATCGATAACATAACAACCCAGAAGATTGAATTCCAAATTGGTCCTTCTACGAACGAATGTGGAATAACATGAATGGCATCATGAGCTAATGTATGCATAAGTAGTTTTACCCCTACCCAACCAACAATTAACATAGCAGCTGATTCTAGCGCTGGACGATCTGTTAATAATCTGATAAACAACGCTGAAGCGAAACGGATAACGATTAATCCTGCAAGTGCACCTAAAACGATTAAAATAAATTGAGCAGTATCGATACCACCGATGTGACCAAAAGTTGTTGCAGGTAAAGCAATAACTAATGCAACTGCAGCTAAAATTGAGTCAACTGCGAATGCAATGTCAGCTAAAGCGATTTGAGCAACAGTTGCTTTGAAACTTTTTTGTTTAACTTCGACTTCTTCATGGTCTTTCTTCATGAAATGCTTGATGGCTATGAAGAGTAAGTATGCTGCCCCGATTGCTTGAACTTGCCATACACCGAATAATAATGAAATAACAAAGATTGCACCAATACGGAAAACAAAGGCAAGTGCTAAACCGATATCTAATGCTTTTTTCTGAAGTTCTTTTGGTAAACCTTTAGCCATGACTGCAAGTACTAAGGCATTATCTGCAGAAAGTAATCCCTCAAGTACGATTAATACGAGCAAAACTCCTCCGTACTGTAAAAATAATGTTAAATCCATACTATACCTCCAAAATATTTTATAATCTCAGAAAAAGTAAAGACCTTTGAATTATGAAATAGAAAAATTTCACAATTCAAAGGTCTTGTTAACAACGCCAGGTTGCCAATAAAACCGATGGGTGTTGTTCCCATGAAATGACGGCTTTATTGTTAAAACTACTCCCCTTCGATCATATACATCTATAACTAAAATATACTTATGTGACGAAAAGTTCAACATTTTTATAAAAAATATTTATAAATGTATAGATGAGACCTTACATTTAGAATGACAAAGCAAGGTTCAAAATATACATTCCAAACAAATGGGATTGAATGATCGCTAATATAAAATGGTGAATAAAAATTGGAAAGGTTGGCTTGGCTCAAAGACTTAAGTTTCTTTCCTAATAAATAAGAATCGTTGTTAAACCAGTGGTGTCCCCGCGATGTCCCAGGTTCAACTCTAAAATGCGTAGATTTTCTTACAAATGACGATTATTTCTACAATACGCAAATATCATTGAAATCCTAAGTTTTTACATTAAAATATCTCTATCATCAATGGGAGAGAAGGATTTCACATGTGGGTTGTAGCAGCAATGGTGACAATGTTCTGTTTTGGTATTAACAATATGATTTTTAAAGCTACTTCAAAATCAGGTCTTTCAAAAGTACATATGCAATTTTTCTTTAATCTAACAGCATTTTTAATCATGCTGGGATATGGGTTAATAAAAGGATTCTCCACATTTAACTTAATAACTATTGTTTTAGGGGCCATCATCGGAATATTAAATGCAAACGGAAATATTCAGATGGCTAAGGCATTTTCTAAAGGGCCGGGAAGTATAACTTCACCACTAATTAGCACAAATACGATTATTCCAATACTAAGTGCTGCACTCATTTTCCATGAACATATTACTTTAATACAATGGATTGGAATCATTGTGATGCTTGCTTCTGCAGTAGTCATCCAATATACACCAGGTACTGGCGGTGTGAAAATTGATTATAAGCCATGGATGTTACATATTTTATTATCTGTTGGATCCTTTGGAGTTCTAGGGATACTAATGAAAACTTCATCGCATTTACAGATTGATTCCATTAATACGCTAGTTTGTATGTATGCAGGCGGGGCACTGTTTTTAATTATTAATAGCTTAATTACGAAAGAAGAATGGCAATCAGAGGAGCTAAAACTAGGAATCCTTATCGGATTCATTAGTGTAATAGGCTATAGTAGTTACTTCTTCGCATTAAATACAGGAGTAGCAAGCATTGTTTTCCCAATTGTAAGCTTAAGCTGCTTAGTTGTCGTACTAGGTAGCTGTTGGCTTTACAAAGAAAGACTAAAAGCCTACCAAATCATCGGCGTCTTAACAGCACTCTTTGGTATCATGCTGACGAAAATATAGTAGGAAGTTGGGACATCGGGGACAGTAAATCTGTCCCAGTGTTACACCTCGGGACATTGGGGACAGTAAATCTGTCCCAGTGTTACACCTAAACTCATCTGAGTGAACAACTCAGATGGGTTATTTTTTTGTCTAAAATTAGGGACATTGGGAACAAGTAAAAGTGTCCCAATGTCCCATTGAACTCATATAAGTAATTCTTATATCAAATTGTGAATCTATTGGTAGAAGTGCTACTCACCATTCAAAAGAAGTTTGATACTGCAAAAATCAGTAAAAAATATTTAAAACTATTTAGATGAAGAAGTCTATAAAAACCCTTTAGTAAATATAGTAGAGTATTAGTCTCATATTTTTAGGGACAAAGGAAAGTCACATAAACAGTTTTGAAACTAAGAAGAGATTAGGTTTGGAGTGGTGGTGGGACAGAAAGACTGTCCCCGATGTCCCGGGCAGACCAATGTCCCGGGCAGACCGATGTCCCAGGCAGACCAATGTCCCGGGTTGGGACAGAAAGACTGTCCCCAACGTCCCACTGAAGAAAGGAGAGTTAGAAGCTAATTTGAGTAGTAAACATTTAAAGGTGATGAATGATTTCGAGAACAAGAAGATCAACGTTGGAGACATTGTTTCGTGTGTTGACGGAGATTTTAAAATCATTGACTTAAAATATCGAAATCAATATGGAACGTTCATATTATGTGAAGATGTCTCGTGGAAAAAAGAATCTCAACCTGAATCTAGTTGGAGTATTGTTAGAGGGGTTCCTGTAAGTAAGGACAACCATTATGAAATAATGGGGACAATTCACATTCCTGGGTATACGAACCCATTAGGAGTGTCTGGATTCTTTGTGAAGAACCATTTAGAGAATAATATTATTGGGCTGAGTTATAGCGAGACGTGGGAAATTATTTATAAATACGGTGCGCGGAATGCTGAAGCGACTAGAAGTCTATTTCCACCGTTACAAACTAGAATAATCAGTACCAATGATGAGCTTCCTTCTTTTGATAGCACATATTGGAAAATAACTGCGTTGAATAAAGAGGGGAAACCACATACACCACTTTCAAAATTAGTACTAAATGAAGTAGAAAAAGCAATGATCGCTGAATTTCCAAAAGTTGAAGAAAATCCATTCAATATCAATTCTGTTGTAGTAAAAGAAGATTGGTCAAACATTACACCTGCTGAGGTTGAGGTGCAGATGCTAATAAAAGATTTTTCAGAACCAGTTCCATCATTTTATGAAGAAGCAGATGAACCAGAAGAAATGAAGGAAATAAAGAAAATCACTCAGCTTATCGTAAATGCTGAGAAAATCGTTGTACTTACCGGGGCAGGTATTAGTACAGATAGCGGAATCCTTGATTATCGTTCAACGGTAGATCGTTTGTGGAGGAAGAACTCTTTTGTTATGGCTGATTTAAATCAAAAAGTATTTAATACTGAACCTGAATCTTTTTGGAAGTCTTATTACACACTAATTAAAAAATCGCTCCAGAACTTTACCCATAATCAAAGAACCTACAATTCAATAGTTTCCACAATTAAAGACATTCCAACTAATTATGGACATCATTTTTTTGCATGGCTTGCGAAACAATCAAACAAACAAGTTACCATTTTGACAGAAAATGTAGACGGCCTCCACAAAAAAGCGGGTAGCGCAAAAGTCCTTGAGCTATACGGGAATATGTTTGAATGTATATGTCCCTCTTGCAAATCCACTGACACACTCCACAACGTAATAATTAAAAATGTTTTACCTAGATGCATGTGTGGTGCAATTTTAAGGCCAAATTTAGTGTTATTCGGAGATTCAATTCATCATTTTAGTGAAGCCATTAAAGAAGTTGAACAAGCGGAATTGATTCTCGTTGTAGGTACATCATTAGATGTATATCCATTTAATGAACTCGTTTATCATAAGAATGAAGATGCCAAAATGATTCTTATTAATGAATCTGAAGTAGAAAATGAAGTGGACTTTGATGTTTCAGTATTGGGCAATGTCACTGAGATTTGTAATGAGTTAGAGGAAGAGTTAATTCATAAAGTAATTAAAATTTAAAGTTTGGAGACCATATAAGAGTAAATTTTGCATTGCTATTCATAAATATAAGCCCAATAAAAGATTCCACACTGTAAAGACTACAGTGTGGAATTATGCATTTAAGAATGGACGTATTTATGAATCAATTTTGTATCTGAATCGACTTTATGCCAATTAGAAGAATCTTCATAACAATCAGCAAGGGTTCGGCCATTACTTTCTTGTACTTGTTTTATCACATGCTGGATCATTTCAATAACATATTCAGGGCGAGGCATTTGTAAACTGTGTCCCTTTCGATCGCTTGTCATATGTTTATGATTTGTTGAGCGAGCGGCAAGTTCCATTTGCATTTTTGTCCAATCATCACCATACCCCGGATTGTTGATGACAGCGATTGGAATGTTTCCAAACTGAGGTTTCCTCTTGCTGTTATCTAACTGTTTTGCTGCTTCATCAATATGTCCCCACGCACCTTTAAATTCATCTCCAGCAGTTTTTCCTGCAAGAATCCGATATACAGTTCCTTTCCATTGCTTGTACTGATCAGGGCTTATCTGTTGTTTATAATATTTTTGTTCATTGCCATACATACTAAAACTATTATCTTAGCAGTGACTGTTGAGTACATATCGATGTGTTAGCTAAAACAATTAATTAGTATAAAAAAATGAAATTAAATAACACTTAATTATAGAAAAATAATAAAAAATAGGAGGAGCTAATAATTATGAAGAATCTCACATTATTACTTGGAACACCAGTTTTAGCGCTATTTCTTTTAGGTTGTAACGATGAGGATAAAGTTACAAATGTACCTGATAATGCACCTGTAGAAGGTACAGCTACGAATACTCAAACTGATACAAACGACACAACCACTGATACTCAAACGGACGATACTCAAACAGGTGGAGCTACTTTTAACTTCACACACTTTGATTTAGACGTTGAGTATGGTAATAACCAAGAATATGATGTTGATTATGAAAATGAAACAGATGGAATGGAAGCTGAAATCAAGGATGATATAGGGAATAAAGTATTAAGTGGTGACGAGGCATTTGAGGTGTTAAGCCCGATTTTTGAAAAATTCACTTTCGATCAAAACACAGCGAATGATGTTGTCATTTCAGAAGTGTTGAATGCCTTTAATTTAGATGAAAATTACCAAAGCCTTGAGCTAGAAGTGAAATTTACAGATGGCACTATAAAGGAATATACAAAAAGAAAATAGCATATAGAAATGAAGGCACTTCTTATTTAAGAGAAGTGCCTTTACTATTGAAACCGCTATTGCATCCAAAGTTAAGACTTGGCAGTATTAAACAACCCTATAGATGAGAAAGTAAAGCTAATAAATCCTGCAATAGCGAAAATATATCCAACTGTTAAAGACATTTCCTCTAACTGATCTGTGAAAATTCGATAAGAACCAAGGGAACATAATAACAACCCACATATGAGCCCAAGTAACAAACTACTTTTCTCCTTCATGAATGTAACCTCCCACAAGTCTGAATTTATGTTAATAAAAAATCGTCTATAGTTCACTCAATTATATGAAATTATATACAAGTTTAAAAGCAATTGGAAAATATGTTATGTTTGAGTTGTGGAATTAAGTAAATGAATAATGAAGATTGACGAGGATTTCTGTGAAAGCTAATTAATACTCTGATCTCGCCAGTTTTGATTGGATTTTTAGTATTCTGTCTAAAAAAGCCTGTTATTTTGACAACTTTGATCGGATTAAATGAATTCTGTCTAAATAAGCTCGTAATTTTGACAACTTTAATTGAATATTAATGATTCTGTCTAAATAAGCCTGGTATTTCGACAACTTCAACTTAATTACTAATTTTCTGTCAAGATAACCCCATTATTAAGACAATTTCATATGACTTCTCAGAATTCTGTCTAGATATAAACTTTATCAAAAAGCCATTCAAGCCAAATTAGGAGGTTCACCATGCTAAAAAAAGCGACTTTACAAGAAGCGAAAGAAGCTGCACAACTGGCTTTATTACTTTGGCCAGATCACACATTAGAAGAATTTATTCAAGAAATGAATGATTTTATTTCCCAACCTAATGTAGCGATTTTCTTAGCTTACCATGACAATGAAGCAATTGGATTTGCACAATGCCAACTACGTTATGATTATGTGGAAGGAACAAGCACAAGCCCGGTTGGATATTTAGAGGGGTTGTATGTAAAAGAAGCCTATCGTAAACAATGTATTGCTAGAAGTTTAGTGCAAGCTTGCGAGAACTGGGCGAAGGAAAAAGGTTGTCAGGAGTTTGCAAGTGACTGTGAATTAGACAATGTTGAGAGCTTGGCGACACATCTAAGTCTAGGTTTTACCGAAGCAAACCGAATTATTTGTTTTAAAAAGACACTATAAAAGTAATGAAAAAGCCAGCATCATCTAGGAGGGGAAGCACTTATGAAAAAACGAACAATTATACCGGTAATTATTTTCATCATCTCAATTACTGTAATTTGGGGAGTGTTTGAAAAATTACAATCTTATGCGGAACCTCAAGAAGCAATATTAGCAATTGAAAATGATTTAGTGTTAATACCAGGCTATAAGCTAAATGATAAAGCGCTCTTCTTTTTCATCAAAGATGGGAATAGCATAGGTTCAACTTACGTTTATGAGGGACTTTTTGGATGGAAGGCAGATGTGCTTACTTGGGGATCAATGGATCAGGAAAGAAATTATGAACGCTTAAATGGATACAAAGGTCATGGCGAGAATCTAGTATACGGATTAATTAGGCATGGCCATGAACGAAAAATCCTAATTGGGGAAAATGAAGCAAGAATATTAGATTTAGCAATGTTGCCATCAAACGAGGTAGAAAAATATAACCTAGAGGGACTATCTATTTGGTATTTTGAAAGTGAAACATCATTAAGTGGTGAGGAAATAAAATTAGTAGATAAGTACACTGGAGAAGAAATAGATTCCGAGCGATTCAGATAGTTGAAGAGGAGTTTGAACGTGAAAAAGAAACGAAGCATTATCCTCAATTTCAAGAAGAAGAGCTTTTTTTCGGATTGGTTGATCAAAACATCGGAGAGTTTGGACTTTTAGAAAGGAGCTTTATTTATGAGAAAGGTCGAAGTGAGCTCTTAACTTGCTAGAGAAATAGAGTTGAAAGCTTAATAAAGGGGTGATAAAAATTAAGAAGAATCGAATGTTGATCCTGTTAATATTAGGATTAATAACACTAGGTGTATTTCTATTTAATTTTAATGGTAATAAAAAAGAAATAGCGATTTCCGAAGATTTACTGATTCCTTCTGAAATTGATTATTTAGAAATTGTTGGAGTGGGGGATATAATGTTATTAACTCCTTTAGGTGATATTAAATTATTTGTTAATAATGAAGAAATAGAATTTACTGCTATAAAATTAGATACTAAATCGCATTGTCCAGATGTAAATGGTAGGTACTTAATTCAATATAAATACAAAAGTGAATTTAAGAATCAAGAGATTAAATGCTGCATACCAACGTTAGATGTAAAGGGAGAAATTGAAAGTGGAGAAAGGCTTGAAGCGATATCTTTTTACAAAAACGATATAAAACTAACAATTGGAGTAGAAGGAGAATTTACTGATTTCCCTAACTATATTGACTATAGTGGAGATTATTTAAGTAATGGACTTCAATATGTAACATTTCACAATACGTCTCATAGAATTTTTAATTTTGGAGTTTGTTGGGTTCAACCATTAACAGAAAAGAATGCTACTCAAACTTGGTTTGGTGCTGATCCAACTTTAATGTAAATTTATTATTTGTGAATTACTACACTTAAGCTAAACGAAGGCGATTGTTCAATAAGAGTAGTCGCTTATTTACTAAAGGGACGAGATAGTTAAAGAAGGAAGAAATAAAGCTATTTAGAACATAGAGAAAATAAATATTGAGGAGAACGTCTATGAGATTATGTTTTATAGGGGGAGGAAATCCTTTAGCTTTCGAGGTTGCAATATCGTTCTCCTCTAATACAAGTGGGAGCTCTCCATTTACTAGTGTTGCGATCTTAAGTCCATAGTGTTTATTTAATTCAAAACCTAAAGTATTCGTATAGAAATCAATTGCTTTGTTTAAATTTGGCACGTAAATGCTAATCACACAAACTTGATTTTCCATATTACAGGATTAATAGAACATAACTTAAAAGATATTACACATAAAAACTATGGAATTGCCATATCACTAATTATAACCATAGAAAGGTGACATTAGGATGTGGCTATTAGGTCTTTTGAGTAATTCTATTGGTATATTAATCGGTGGGTGTATCGCGTGGGTATTTAAAGGATTACAGAACAGAATAAACAATATTTATGCTTTATGTGCAGGATTAATTTTAGGATTAATATGTATTGAAATATTCCCAGAGTCAATTGAGTTAGGTGGCTGGTTAATTAGTGTTATTTGGTTAATCGTAGGGATGTTGACATTTTCAGTTTTACATAATTTATTAAACCACGAGCAACCATTAAAGAGTACTTCATTCAATAAAAAGTATCTTCAAACGGGCTTATTATTAATGTTTAGCATTTCTATACACAATTTCCCTATAGGAATCATAATTGGGACAAGTACTGATGCAGATTTTACATTGTCTGTGCTACAAACGCTTTTATTCCACAGTATTCCTGAAGGTATTATTCTATTTACGCCACTTATGCTAGCGGGAATAAAGAATCTATCTTTGTTAGTAGTTCCATTTCTTGTTTCTATTCCAGTTGCATTAGGTGTGTATGTTGGAAGTTTTATTGGATCTGAACATATGATAATATCTGCGTCTCTAATTAGTTTTACAGTAGGGATCATTTTTATGGTGACGGTGTCAGAAATACTGCTACCAATTATGGAAAAAGCGCCTTTGCACAAAATATTAATTCTTACTATTATTGGGATAGGAATTATGGGATTGTATTTGAATTTAATTTAAATAAATTTTTACTTTTGGATTGGCGTTTGGTCGTCAATCTTTTTTGATTTTCTCAACTTTTGAAAAAGCCTGAATGAAATTCCATCATGCTTTCTTACGCTCGCTTTCTAAAAGACAGATACTCTAAAAATCTCTTAGCGGCAAGGGAAAGTGATTTTTGCTCCCTCATGGAAATTCCGATATTTCGATATGCCGGAACTTCAAGCTCCTTCACAATAATCTTGTAGGGGATACGTTGTAATATTAGTTCTGGTAATATACTAATTCCTAGTCCGTTTTCCACCATTGACATAATGGCATAGTCATCCCAAGTTGTAAAATGAACTTGTGGAGCGAGTTGGTGTTGCTCAAAGATTTCGGAGATTTCTGCTTTTGCTCCCTTTTCTAAAAGCATAAATGGACTGTTTGCTAACTCGTTAAGTGGAAACTTATCGTAATCAGCTAGGGGATGGTCTTCAGGAATAACTACTAATAAACGATCCTGTTCTACAAAAATGGTTTCCATGCCCGCTTTCGTAGGTAAGCGTAAAAATCCAAAGTCAACACGGCCTTCCATTATCCACTGTTCAATCTCTGTATAATCACCTAGCAACAACTCAAAATCAATATTTGGATAGTCTTTCTTAAAGACTTTAATCATATTTGGTAGCCAATGAGTTGCCACACTAGAAAATGTGCCGATACGGATTATTCCAGTATCCAACCCATGTAAATCCTCAATTTGTCGCATTAACATTTCATGCTCATTGCAGATTCTTGTTAATTGGGGAAGTAGCTTTAACCCATCTGGTGTTAATGTGATTCCATCACGGTTTCTTTCAAAAAGCTTAACTCCCCATTCTGTCTCTAAATCATTGATCATTCGGCTAATGCCAGACTGTGTATATTTTAAAGCTTCTGCAGCTTTAGTAAAACTTCCGTATTCAACAGCCTTAACAAAAGCCATATATTTTTGGATACTCAAATTGCTCTCTCCTTTGAATGAGATTTTGTTATGCATACCATGAAAAACATTCAAAACTGTAATACATATGAATATGCTATGCTATTTCTAAAATGAAAATCAAGTAAGAAAGGACTAAAAGTTGAACTTCTAAAGAAGGAGTCTGGTGTAGGAAAATGAAAAATGCCTATTTAAAAAACATCATTGCATTACTTTTATTTGGCTCAAATGGCATCGTTGCAAGCTATGTTCTATTAAATAGTTACGAGATTGTTTATTTTAGAACATTGATTGGAAGTTTATTTTTGATTGCAATAGTTGCATTAACGAGGCAAAAGATAAGGTTTTGGAAAAATAAATCTCACTTTCTCTATTTAATAATTTCCGGAATAGCAATGGGGGCAAGTTGGATCTTTTTATTTGAGGCATATGTACAAATAGGTGTAAGTGTTGCTACACTGGCTTACTATTGTGGTCCGGTCATTGTGATGATTTTGTCTCCGTTAATCTTTAAGGAAAAGATGACAAGTGCTAAGCTGCTCGGTTTTCTTGCGGTCATAATTGGTATGCTTTGTGTAAACGGGGGAGCTTTATTCCAAGGGGAAGTTTCTTGGGGACTGATTTTCGGTTTACTTGCTGCTAGTATGTATGCGGTTATGGTCATTTTCAATAAAAAGGCGAAAAGCATTACAGGACTTGAAAATGCTACTGGCCAGTTAGTGATTAGCTTTTTAACAGTTGCGATTTTCATGGGCTTTAAGCAAGGTTTTGCCGTTAATATAATGGATGTAAACTGGGTGCCAATATTGATTCTTGGAGTTGTTAATACAGGAATCGGCTGTTATTTCTATTTTTCCTCAATCGGTGGATTACCAGTTCAGTCTGTATCTATTCTCGGATATTTAGAGCCTCTATCGGCGTTGGTTTTCTCGGCTGTTATTTTAGGAGAAACGTTAGGTTTGGTGCAAATAGTCGGTGCGTTGCTGATCTTAGGTGGAGCAGCATACGGGGAATTGTTTAAGTCAAAAATGAAAAGCGATTCTACCGAAGAAGTAATATTAGGTGGGTAATACAAGATGAGCCTTTTATGAGGTGCAGTCTTTCATTCATTAAACAAGAGGTCGACTTATGAAGTGATGAGTAAATTTAGGATGTAAAAGGCAATACATGATATCATGTTTGTAAGGAAAGTGTTAATCTACGTAGATTAATGCTTTTTTTATTTTTGACTAAATTGAACAAATTAGGAGGTCTTCCTTATGAAAATATTAATATTAGGTGCAACTGGACGAGTTGGAAGTGAGGTCGTTAATCATGCCCTTCAGGACGGACATGATGTTACGGTTTTAGTTCGTTCTCCAGTGAAGATTCAACAAAACAATGAGAATTTAACGATTATACAGGGTAATGTTTTAAATAAAGAGGATATTGTTGGGGCTATGCGTGGAGCAGATGCAGTGATTAGTGCGCTAAATACCGATGGGACAACAACTTTGTCAGAAAGTATGCCGCTCATTATTAAAGCAATGGAAAACGAAGGCATTAAGAGGATTATTACGGTTGGAACTGCAGGGATTCTACAAAGTAGAGTTAGCCCGGATCTACTTCGATACCAATCTAGTGAATCAAAACAGAAAATCACTCGTGCTGCAGAAGAACATCATAAAGCTTATGAGATGCTAAAACAATCCACTTTAGACTGGACGATTGTCTGCCCAACGTACTTACCAGATGGAGAACGTCTCGGTGAATATCGTGTGGAGCGTGACTACTTACCGGTAGATGGAGCTAAAATTCACGTTCCGGATACTGCTGAATTTACTTATAAACAGATTAATAGTGATCAATATATAAAATCACGTGTAGGGATCGCATACTAATCGTCTTCCTTATTAATTCTTGAAATGAATGGGGAAATGAAGTGAAAAGACCTTATTGGTTTACCGATATTAATCTAAAAAATATGTATAAGAGGAATGAGAATAATCGTCTCAACCGTGAAATTTACTCAATATTTATTACTAGCATTCATTGCCTTTGTAATGTTAATAATCTATGGCATCCTGCGAAAATTGGATATTTTATTAATCGTGAGAAGAAGATTTTTATCCCAAGGTCCTATTCTAAAGTGGATTGGTATAAAGATTAAAGGGAAAATGGGGGAAAGATAAATGTGCGGAATTGCAAGAACTCCTGAACCACCGTATTACGCTGTGATTTTTGCATCTCAGCGAACAGAAGGTGACAACGGTTACGGGAAAATGGCAGACAAAATGGTGGAGTTAGCTTCGCAACAAAAAGGGTTTTTAGGAGTAGAAAGTGCTCGTGATGAAGGGTTAGGAATAACAGTTTCTTATTGGGATTCTTTAGAGGCTATAAGGGATTGGAAAGAGCATGCCATCCACAAAATAGCACAAGAAAAAGGGAAAACAGAATGGTATCAAAATTTCTCTCTTAGAGTTTGTAAAGTGGAGTAAAAAACTGCACCCACTGGATGCAGTTTTATTTTTTCTTAAATAGTACATCCCCAAGAGGAATTCCTATTACTACAAATAGAATTGTTACTACTAAAAGAGATTGTAATATTGTTACAGCAACGTTATCAAACATCGTATCTCTCCTCCTTCCGTTCTTCATATATATTACCCTATATACATTTAGTTTTCCATATATCAATTGAAAAGGTAATGAAAACACTAAAAGTACACTAATTCCCACCCAATTTTCGCACACCATTAAAGTGTAGTATGTTCTAAATGGATGAATTTATTTGGGAAGTGGGACATTGGGGACAGTAAAAGTGTCCCATTTTCTATAAAGGCGGATGTAGTATTCAAGGTATAAAGAGGATTATTGTGGGACATTGGGGACAGTAAAAGTGTCCCATTGACCATAAAAGCGAATGTAACATCCAAGAATAAAGAGGATTAAAGCCTTCTTATATTGAAGTTACTGTATCTAAGTAATCCAATTTATTTATAGGAGGCTAATGATATGTATGTTAGGCAAGCTAAAGTTGAAGATGCAGAAAACTTAATTAATCTTATAAAAGAAGTTGAAGCTACATCGAATTTCATGTTAATGGAGCCTGGTGAAAGACAAACTTCACCTGAACAACAAGTAAAAGTTATGGAACGAATTGAAAAACGAAGTAATGCTACGATATTAGTTGCTGAAGATGATGGGAAGTTAATTGGTTACATGATGTTAATGGGCGGCAACGCTAAGAAAAATCAACATAATGCTTACATAGTTATTGGGATTTTGGAAAGTTATAGAGGAAAAGGAGTAGGGACAGCTCTATTTGAGTATGCGGAAAAATGGGCGATCGAGAAAAATATCTGGAGACTTGAGCTGACAACAATAACTGAAAATGCAGCAGGTGTGGCCCTTTATAAAAAACGCGGCTTTGAAATTGAAGGAGTCAAAAGAAACTCATTAAAAATTAATGGGGAATTTGTGGATGAGTATTACATGTCTAAATTGTTGTAATTCGGTGGGACGTTGGGGGTGGGACATCGGGGACAGTAAAAGTGTCCCAGAAATGTTGCGGAATACTGAAATGGGACAGAAAACCAGTCCCCGTTGTCCCATTATCAATCCATACATTATATGATGGGTGTGTGAAAAAGGATAAAAGTTCCGGATTGGTAGCCCGGTTCGTAGGAAAAACACATCAATGCAAAAATGCTTTTTTGCCTGTAGAATAAGAAGGTATGTAAAATAAATTTTAAGAAGACTGACTGATAAAACTCTATTTTGGAGGCATTCCCTTGAAAAACAAAAAACTACTAATCATATTAATACTCATTGCACTAATTATTGCTGCACTCTTAGACCTAAAATTTGAAGGACTATTCTACAAAATGTTACCGGAACCAGTCCAAACTTGGGCTTGGGATGTATTTAACTGATTAGGGACGGGGACAGGGACATTGGGGACAGTAAATCTGTCCCAGTTCTTTGTTCAAAAACGTAGTGGGACAGAAAGCCTGTCCCCAATGTCCCACCTCCGCTTAGCGTCCCATCCACCAACATCCCCAAAATCTCCGTAATGTTCCGATTGTTAATTCCAATTTAGTATTTATCCAAGAATTGTAACCATATTAACTGTATTAAGTTGAAACAAAGGATGACCATGACCATATGAAGCGGAAAATTCTCTTAGTCTTGATAGTAATTATTGTTCTATGTGTTGGAATCGTACTTGCATTTTCAATGTCTCCAACAAAGGAAATTGATGACGTTACAATTACCACGACCCAAAAGCCAGTAATTCTTATTACAATTGATTCACTTATGTTTGAACCACTACAACAAATAATGAAAGAAGGAAAAGCACCTGCATTTTCATTTTTAATAGAGCGCGGACAATTATACCCAGAGGTAGTAAGTTCATATCCGACCATGTCCGTTACCATTGATAGTACCTTGATTACGGGAACATATGCCGACCAGCATAAAATTCCAGGGTTAATTTGGTTTAAGGAAGATGAAAACCGAATAGTCAGTTATGGAAGTGGTCTTCGTGAAATTTGGAATAACGGTGTGAAGAATGTAGCCCGTGATAGTATTATTCATCTCAATGAATCCCACTTAAGTAAAGATGTTCAAACGATTCATGAAGAGATAGCGAATCTAGGACTTTCGTCTGCTTCGATAAATGGTCTACTGTATCGTGGTAATGAAAAGCAGAAATTGAATGTCCCGAAACTGATTTCAATAGCGAATTTATTACCTAAAGAGATTGAAGTGGATGGACCAAAGCTACTTTCACTTGGTAGCTTGTCACAATATAATCCGGAAAATGACCGTCATAAATTTGCTTGGAAACGAATGGGTGTGAATAATCAATTTACTGTAAACGAGCTAACTTTTTTATTAAAAGAAAATAAATTACCCGCATTTACTTTGGCATATCTACCAGATGTAGATAAATTGGTGCATAAAAATGGTCCAGATGACTTAAAAGGTATAGAGAAAGTAGATCAAGCACTTCAAGATTTATTAAATAGTTTTTCATCTTGGGAAGAGGCTATTCAAAAAGTAACTTGGATTGTGCATGGCGACAGTGGTCAATCGTTGGTTAATAAAGATAAAAATGTTGCATTAATCAAATTGAATGAACTGTTGAATGAGTATTCGGTTTGGGAAAGGAATAAAGAAAATGCACAATTGGCAATTGCGATAAATGAACGTAGTGCCTACATTTATGTAAATGATACGAAAGTTGAAAGGTCAGAGATTATTCAGAAGTTAAAAGAGGATGAACGAGTTGGGTTTATTGCTTGGAAAGAGGGGGATAAAAATGTTGTAATTAGTCCCGAGAGTAATAAGGAATTGACGTTTTCCCCAAACGGTCCGTATGAGGATGGGTATAACCAGTCCTGGCATGTAGGTAGATGGGGATTTATCAATCTTAGATTTGGCGATAAATGAACAAGGAATCCTTACCTACAATGATTATCCTGATGCACTTGCAAGATTGCATGGTGCACTTCATTCCCAGGAGGGGAATGTCATACTTGTAGATGCAAAACCTTCTTATGAATTTGTAGAAAAGCATAGCAAAGATCATGCAGGCGGAGGCGCTCATGGATCTCTTCACAAAGTCGATTCAATTGTGCCGCTGATAGTCGCTGGAACAGAAGATCGTCCAGAATTTCAACGACTTGTCGATATAAAAGAATGGATCTTGCGGCTAGTGAGTGGGACATTGGGGACAGTAAAAGTGTCCCAGTCTTTCGTGGGACTTTGG
This sequence comes from Ureibacillus sp. MALMAid1270, assembly GCF_049202975.1. Lineage (NCBI taxonomy): Bacteria > Bacillati > Bacillota > Bacilli > Caryophanales > Caryophanaceae > Ureibacillus > Ureibacillus sp. MALMAid1270. The sequence goes on from NZ_JBMIRP010000020.1 coordinate 27,228, forward strand.
GGGGACATTGGGGACAGTAAAAGTGTCCCGTCAATTGACGAAAATTTAAATGGGACAGAAAGCCTGTCCCTGTTGTCCCTGGATTGCCTTAACCCACACTATAAGTATATGGAATTTTTTGTTATAATTTTTTTAAACAAAAAGGAGTTGGTACAGGGATGTGTGGGATTAGAAACTAATCGTAGGGATAGGGATTTAGCATTACCAAAATATCGTGAAGATTTATTAAAAGCGATTGAGGAAGATTTATTAGTCGATGAAAACATATTAGGTATTTTTTACGGAGGATCATTGGCGAATGAAAATACTGATTTATATTCTGATATTGACCTTCGTATTGTTGTTAAAGATGATGTATTTGAAGGATATAGATTAAACAAAAAACAAAGAGCTAACAATTGGGGAAGAGTATTGTTTTATGAAGACTTTCCTTGGTCAACTTATAGTATTGCTCATTACGATACTTTTGTTAAAGTAGATACATTTTATTACAGAGTTAAGGACATTCAACCTTCTGTTTGGCTGCAAAACATTAAAATTGTTCGTGATACTGACAGTCTGTTGAAAAATGTTTTAGAAAAATCAGCAACCCTTACTTATTCGCCAAGTGTAGAAGAATTGGAATTTTGGAGAACAAAGTTTTTTGCATATGTACATGAAATATACAGAAGAGTAATGAGGAATGAAATATACTATGCTTTACGTTGCCTTGATAATATACGGTTATCGATAACAACTGGTTGGTATATGGATGCAGGTTTACAACCCAATACATTTGGGGACTGGGCTAAATTAGAAGGTAACAAGAGTAAGTTGACAGAAGAGCAACTAAATCTCTTGGAACAATGGTGCAGTAGTAGAGACAGTCACGAAATTCTTCAAGTGGTAAAAAACATCATTCCTGAGTTTTTGAAAGTGCATAATAGTTTGTGCGGTAAATTAGAAATAGACGAGAACCTTGAGACAATCGAAGAAATACTCAATTTGGTATTTTAAATAAAATATAAAAAAGAGCAGCGAACTTGCTGCTCTTTTTCTTTGTTAATAGGGACATTGGGGACAGTAAAAGTGTCCCAGTCATTTGGCGATAATCGAACTGGGACAGAAAGACTGTCCCCAGTGTCCCAAAACAAACCTGGGACAGAATGCCTGTCCCCAGTGTCCCAGATAATCGAACTGGGACAGAAAGACTGTCCCCAGTGTCCCAAAACAAACCTGGGACAGAAAGCCTGTCCCCAGTGTCCCAGATAATCGAACTGGGACAGAAAGACTGTCCCCAGTGTCCCAAAACAAACCTGGGACAGAAAGCCTGTCCCCAGTGTCCCAAAACAAAACTGGGACAGAAAGCCTGTCCCCAACGTCCCACTAGAAATTCAGTTCATATAACTTCTGTGGGCGGCCTTTTGATTGGGTTGTTTTGCTTTTTGTGGAGGAGGCGTAGTTGCATTCCTCAAGGCGATTTAAAATTCTACTTGCTGTACGTACTGTAACTGTAAGATGTACGCTTAGTTCATCAGCTGTAATCGCGTTTTTTTTATGTTTGTAAATTAAACCATATATTTTTTGTAAATGGAGTAATGAAATATTTGTATCATTTGCGATTTCTTCTAATTTATCATTATCAAAAGTACCAATTGAAACAGAAGAATGGCCATCTAATGGTCCAAGCAGCTCATTTTCTTTTGTTAAAATATAAGATTCCGTTATGGACCCCGTACAATAAGTTGAAGCTTTCTCCGCTTGAATCCTTGCTTCCTGTAATGTTTTGCCGATACCCCAACCAATCTTCACCTTAAAAGTTAGATTCTCCTTTAAAAATTTCGCTAATGAACAGATTTCTTGGTTATTTGTAATCATTGAGAACTCACTATAATTTGTTATCAACTCATAGTGGATCGCATTCCTAGATGTAATTAAAGCTGTCCCGTGTTTACGATTAAAATCGAGTATGGATTTATAAAGAGCGATTTGTCTATATTCGATTTCAGTCGGATCATTTTGAGGTATTGAAAACTCAAGATAGCCAGCAACAACTTGATTATTCGTTAAGTCTTCTAATTCAATTCCATGCACTAATTCTAAAATTGTCGCCTTCATACTATCTAAAGTAGGATTTACAACAATTGGTATTATATGCTCGTCTTCAAAAAACGTATATAAACTCGACAAACGAGTGAGGGAGAATCGAATCCTTTTTTCTCTCCATAATTTTGCATGTGCCTCGTAAATAAGTTCATAAGCATTCGGTTGTCCAAAAATTTGGATACTATTATCAAGAATAAAAGGAAAGTCATCAGGTGATATGATTTCTTTTAAATTTAAATAATCATTTTCTTCATAAAGAAAATCAATCATAGAATGCTTGATAGAAAAATCCGGATATTTATAGTGAATTTCAGCTAATTTAAAATAAAAATCCTGGGCAGTAATATCGAAAAATGTACATGGAATCTCCGTCAAATATTCACTTAGATGTCTTTGTATATGTAAAAAAGGAATTTGGGCACTGAATATATAGCCATCCATTCTTTTGATATTTTCCAAAAACAATTGCTCTAAATGATTTAAATCATCATATAAAAGTAAGTGTATTTTAATGTTATCGAACTGAAGGTTTTCGCATTTTCTTATCCATCGATACGAAAATTTAGTCGAAAAGACACATATATTATACATCCAAAACACTCCTAAAGTCTCATTGTATCAATATTCTAAATATTATAACATTCATTTTAAGACATTGTAATAAAATGTCTAATAATAAGTAAGGGGGATATTAAATTGTGAAAACACAACAACTAGATACTGCTCAAAAAGAAAATAACGGTGCATTCAATAAGTTTCTGAATACTGTTGAAAAAGTTGGTAATAAATTACCGCACCCATTTATGCTATTCCTTTATCTTACAATAATCTTGATTGTTATATCAGTTATATTAGGGTCACTGAATGCTTCTGTAGTTCATCCTAATACAGGTGAAACAGTAACAGTAAATAATTTGCTTTCTAAAGAAGGCATTCGCTATATATTAGGCAATACGTTAACAAACTTTACAGGTTTCGCGCCATTAGGTTTAGTGTTAACGATGATGCTTGGAATTGGTTTATCTGAGAGAGTAGGATTATTCTCTTCATTAATGACAAAAGCAATTACGAAAACACCAAAACGAATTGTATCATTTATGGTAGTTTTCATCGGGATCTTAGGGAATATAGCTTCTGATGCGGCATTCGTTGTTATCCCACCTTTAGCTGCATTAGTATTCTTATCTTTAGGAAGACATCCACTTGCAGGTTTAGCTGCGGGTCTTGCTGGGGCTGGTATTGGTTTTACAGCGAATATTTTGATTGCAGGTACGGATGCATTACTTTCTGGGATTTCAACTGAAGTAATGAAAACAATTGATCCAGCAATTACAGTATCTCCATTAGATAACTGGTTCTTTATGAGTGCTTCGACATTTTTATTAGCATTTTTAGGTGCGTTCATTACGGATAAAATTGTTGAACCACGTTTAGGAACTTACACTGGGGACAAGAAAGCAGATTTACATGACTTATCACCTTTAGAAAACCGTGCTTTACGAAATACAGGTATTGCAGCTCTACTATATATTGCAGCAATCGTTGTTTTATTGGTAATTCCAAATTCACCATTACTAAATGATGATGGAACAATCTTACGTTCACCGTTCTTATCAGGAATTGTACCGTTACTATTCGGATTCTTTTTAACAACAGGTATTACTTACGGAGTGACAGTTAAAGAAATTAAAAAAGCTGCTGATGTTCCACAAATTATGGCTGAAGCGATTAAAGATCTATCTAGCTATATTGTATTAATTTTTATCATCGGTCAATTTATTGGTTACTTTAACTGGACAAACATTGCTACTTGGATGGCTGTTAATTTAGCAGCACTTTTACATGCTATTAATTTAACAAATATCTTTGCGATCGTATTATTTATTCTACTTGTAGCAATCCTAAGTTTATTTATCATTAGTGGTTCTGCACTATGGTCTCTTGTTGCACCAATTTTCGTACCAACGTTCTACTTATTAGATTATCATCCAGCATTTGTTCAATTAGCATATCGTGTTGGGGAGTCTTCTACAAACATGGTAACGCCGTTGAATCCATATTTTGCCATTATACTAGGGTTTATGTTACTCTATAACAAAAAAGCGGGTATTGGAACATTGATGTCACTTATGATTCCTTACACAATTGTATTTTTAATTGCATGGATTCTATTAATGCTAGTGTTCGTATTCTTCAATATTCCGATTGGCCCAGGTGTTTTCTACTTCATGAACTAGGGAGATGTCATTAATGGACTTTATTAAACTAGAAAAAGATTACTTGGAAGTTTTAACAGAATGGAGAAGGGACTTTCATCGTCATCCAGAACCAGGTTGGTTAGAATTCCGTACATCTGCAATTATAGCGGACAAGCTTGAAAATTGGGGATATGACGTTTATGTAGGGAAAGAAATTATTTTAGGAAAATCCCTAGGCGTGCCAAGTCAAGCGCAAGCAAATCTGTTCTATAATAAAGCATTAGAAAGCAATATCCAGACAAAATGGTTAGAAAAAATGGAAGCTGGAAAAACAGGCGTAATTGGAGTTCTTGAAACAGGTGTTGAAGGACCTACAATTGCCTATCGTGTAGATATAGATGCGTTGCCAATCTTAGAGTCTGATGCAAAACACCATGTGCCTCAAAAACTTGGATTCCGTTCGCAAAATGAAGGTTTCATGCATGCATGTGGCCATGATAGTCACGCAACGATCGGTCTTGGATTAGCTGAGCAATTAATGAAAAGAAAAGATCAGCTATGTGGGAAAATTATTTTGATTTTCCAACCAGCTGAAGAAGGGGTGCGAGGAGGAAATGCGATTGTTTCCTCGCCTCTATTAGAAAAGATAGATTACTTGTTTGCACTTCACATTGGAACAGGCATTCCAAAAGGCACATTTGTTGCGGGAGTGGATGGTTTTCTAGCAACATCTAAATATGATGTTACAATTAAAGGTGTTGCAGCTCATTCAGGTATTTTTGCTGAAAAGGGTAAAAATGCACTGTTAGCAAGTGCACAAGCAGCTCTTGCATTACATAGTCTACCTCCACATAGTGAAGGGATGTTCCGTGTAAATGTTGGGACGTTAGAGGCTGGTAACGGAAGAAATATTATTCCTTCGTTAGCAAAAATGCAATTTGAAATTCGTGCTGAAAATACGGATATTAACGCTTTTTACGAAACAAAAGTGGAGCAAATATTCAAAGGTATTGAAGCAATGTATGATGTAGAAGTTGAGCTGAATAAAGTCGGATACGCTATTAATGTCCCATCAGATCTTCAGTTAGCAAAAGTAATAAAGGAAGTTGCTAAATCTCAATCATCTATTAATGAAGTAATAGAGTATAGAGATTTCAAAGCGGGTTCCGAGGATGTAACATTTATCATGAAACATGTTCAACAACAAGGTGGTCTAGCATGCTACTCAATTATCGGTACTGAGTTAGCCGCAGGACATCACCATGAAGAGTTTGATATTGATGAAGAGGATATGCTTTCGGCTATTGAAATCTGGCTAAACTTACCCTTTAGTATTTACCCCGGTGTGAATCGTCCGTAAAACACCTAATATAAAACATGAGAAATAATAATGTTTAGGGGGAGTTAGCGGATGCTAACTCCCTGATTCGTTCTTTTAGTGGGGCTAGATTCCTATTGATTGAAGTTTCACTTAAATGAGGAGATGAAAGAAAATGGTTAGTCAACTGGAACGAGTGGAAAATAGTTATGATCAATTTGAAAAAGAGATTATTCAATTAGCAGATCAAATTTGGGAAATTCCCGAAACGCGATTTAAAGAGTTTGAATCTGTAAGAATATTAACAACTTACTTTAGAAACAATGGATTTGAAGTAGAAACAGGCATTGGCGGCATTGAAACTGCTTTTGTAGCGAAATACGGCAATGAAGGTCCGGTCATTGGTATCTTAGGAGAATACGATGCACTTCCTGGATTGAGCCAGAAAGCTGGTAGCGATGTCCGTGAACCACTTGTGAATGGTGGAAATGGACACGGATGCGGTCATAATTTACTAGGAACAGCTGGAGTTGGAGCTATTGTTCATCTGAAAGAATTGATCGACAAAGGTGAAGTCAAAGGTAGAATTCATTACTACGGCTGTCCGGCTGAAGAGGGCGGTTCTGGTAAAACGTTTATGGTTCGTGAAGGCGTATTTAATGATGTGGACGTTGCATTAACGTGGCACCCGAATTCATTTACAAGCGTATTTAATTTTTCTTCCCTAGCAAACTATCAAGTATATTTTGAGTTTGAAGGGGTTGCTGCACACGCGGCGAATTCACCGCACTTAGGAAGAAGCGCATTAGATGCAGTTGAGTTAATGAATGTTGGTGTGAACTACTTACGCGAGCACATTCCTACTAGTGCAAGAGTGCACTATGCATTGACAAATACAGGAGGAAAATCTCCGAATGTCGTGCAAGCTGAGGCCGAGGTTTTATATTTAATTCGTGCCAATACAATTAAAGAAGTAGATGACATCTATAAGCGTGTGGTGAAAATTGCTGAAGGTGCTGCATTGATGACGGAAACTAAGGTGAAAGTTAAGTTTGATAAAGCATGTTCGAACTATATTCCAAACCATACAATTAACAAAATAATTTACGATAAACTTCAATTAGTTGGATTACCTCAATACAATGAGGAAGAACTGGAATATGCGAAGAAGATGAATAAAACAATCAGCCCATCGGAATACACAAGTGCTTTAAATGAGATTAAAATGATTAATCCAGATAGCCCGGTGGATGATATAGATCAAGAAGAAAATGTCTTCTATTCTGAAGTAGTTCCTTATCAAAAGTCTACTCAAACAATGTCAGGTTCTACAGACGTGGCGGATGTAAGTTGGGTAGTGCCAACTTCGCAATTCTTTACAACATGTTTCGTGTTAGGGACACCACTTCATACGTGGCAGCTTGTATCCCAAGGGAAAACAGGACTTGCGCATAAAGGGATGCTCTATGCAAGTAAAGTCTTAGCTTTAACGGCAGTCGAACTTTTACAAAATCCAGAAATAATCGACCAAGCCAAAGCCGAACTACAAAAACAAACAAAAGGCAACTACATCAACCCAATCCCAAAAGAAATCGTACCTAATATGTACGGCTAGGGACATTGGGGACAGTAAAAGTGTCCCAGCGGAGTTGCATTGGGACATTGGGAGTGGGACATTGGGGACAGTAAAAGTGTCCCAGCACAATTGCAAGGACAATGGGGACAGGGGAATTATCCCAACTCTGTTGAAGAATTCTGAAATGGCGAATATGTACCGATAACGCCAAAAAACAATCTCTTCAAGAGTGTGCCCATATGGTAGGAATAACCGATCTGATCTGCAAAATCAGAAGTGTTATTTTAATTAGAGTAATCATAAGAGGGAAAACCTCATAAAAATGACAAAACAGCTTAGGGAATAAAAACTAAGCTGTTTTTAAACTTTAGTAAGAGGCTCTGGAATGGGCAAAATTAGGGACTCTTAAATACTTAAAGGAATCCATCAATATGAGTTTATGATTTTGATGTATCCATATGCTAAAGGATTAGTAGTGATCTTTCATAAATGCAGTCCCAACAATGATTAATAAGATGAATAGAACTACGATTAAAGCAAAATTGTTGTTATCTTTTCCATAACTTCCTTGTTGATAGCCACCCATGCTCATTACCTCCTTTTGATTTCCGTTAGTAATACATTACTCAAAAATTGGAATGATAACTGTGCGTTTCCCCAAAAAATGTAGTCGAAAATATTTACCAACAAATAAATAATTATTAAGATTCTTAGGCTTTTTGCTATACATAAAGATTCTTTTATCTTTTCAAATTCATAAGGATACTGAAAGATGCGAGAATTGCTTTGGATCAGCTAAACAAAGAATCGACTTACTTTAAGGGTGGTCTTTTTATTATTTCACTGAAATATTTTATTTAAAGGGAAATCACAAATAGAAAGAGAAAGTGTAATAGAGGCGTAGTTTGTGTGATATTAACTGTTAAAAGGAGGATTTCATGACTAAATTTAAAAAGCTCAGTACTTTTCTGTTCATTCTTGCAATTCTACTACCAAGATTCATCAACATTAATATCACAGTAAATAATAGAATTGGCACTAACAATCATAAAGATGATAAATAAAACAAGATAGGGACATTGGGGACAGTAAAAGTGTCCCAAAGTAGTGGGTAAAATCAAAATGGGACAGAAAGACTGTCCCCAATGTCCCTCATTTAGGAGAGTTATTAATGAAAATATACATAATTAGACATTGCTCTGCGGAAGGACAGCCACCTGAAGCGCGGCTTACAGAAGAAGGTGAAAAGCAGGCAGTGGAGCTAACGAATTTTTTCGCGAATGTTCAAATCGACCGGATAATTTCGAGTCCGTTTAAACGTGCGGTTGATACAATTCATCCACTTGCAACGAAATTAGGAATCGAGATTGAACAGGATAGTAGATTAGCAGAGCGAGTTTTGAGTACGGAAAATATGCAGGATTGGCTAGAAAAATTGAAATCTACTTTTGATAACTTGGATGTTAAGTTTGAAGGTGGAGAATCTAGCCGAGAAGCGATGACTCGCATTGTTGAGCTGGTTGAAGAAGTTCAGACTAGCGAGATTCAGAATACAGTTTTGGTGTCACATGGCAATCTACTTTCGTTGCTATTAAAGTATTTTAATAATGACTTTGGTTTTGAAAGCTGGAAAAGCTTAAGCAATCCAGACGTTTATCTCCTGACAATTGAATCGGGACAAGTAACTACAGCAAGGTTATGGAATTAAATCAGGAGGTGCAACGATGTCTAAGGCAATCATCTTTGATATGGATGGAACACTTTTTCAAACAGATACGATATTAGAACAATCCCTTGATGAAACCTTCCGCCAATTAAGATCACTGGGGCAATGGGATAAGGAAACTCCGATCGAAAAGTACCGTGAAATTATGGGTGTTCCTTTACCGGTAGTCTGGGAAACATTGTTACCACAGCATTCGAGTGAGGTTAGAGAACAAGCGGATGTTTATTTCCAGGAACGATTAGTTGAAAACATTCGAAGTGGAAATGGAGATCTATATCCGAATGTAAAGGAAGTTTTCAGCTATTTGAATGAAAATAATTGGTCGATCTATATTGCAAGTAATGGGTTAGTAGACTATTTACGAGCGATTGTAAATTTTTATCATTTGGATGAATGGGTCACGGAAACCTTTAGTATTCAGCAAATTAATTCGATGAATAAATCAGATTTAGTTCGAAGTGTTATCGATAAATATAGTGTTACTTCCGGTGCAGTAGTAGGGGACCGATTATCTGATATCAAAGCAGCAAAAGATAATGGCTTGGTTGCGATCGGATGTCGATTCGATTTCGCTCGGGAAGAAGAACTGGCTCAAGCGGATTTTGTCATTAATGATTTGATGGAGTTGAAGGATGTTCTATTGGAGGGACATTGGGGACAGTAAAAGTGTCCCAGGATGTCTGTGGGACATTGGGGACAGTAAATCTGTCCCAGGCACAGGCAAGAATTGCGTAGGAAAGGAGGCTAGTTCATGAATTTAATAGATAAACTAAAAAGTAAGAACATAAAAGTAACTGAAATTCCAAAGTGGGGACCCTACTTACGAAAAGAGTGGGAAAATCAATTCGCCCCCCATTTGAGTACCGTAGAGCGAAAGAAGATTTATTTGCATGATCATGAGGGAATGTGTGGATACTTATGGCATCTATTTAGCTTTCAGAAGAAGGATTGTGTCGAAAGGGAACAGGCTGAAGAAGCGTTCAACAACGAACTGAAAAAGGAATGCTTTATCTTTTTTCAACACTCAGATGAGGCACTACTACTTGAGAATGCCACAACGCTGAATACAGAAGACTTGGCTAGTGAAATCGGAACAGACCTTTACATAACCGACAAACAATTTAATTGGACATTTGTCATGACGCACGAAACGGACTGGTGCGGGCCTTATTTTGCAAGGAAATAAAGTTGGATACGCTAATGAATGAGGAGAACACTATTATGCATGTTCAATAGGGACATTGGGGACAGTAAATCTGTCCCAGCGAAATCGTGCAGGGGGGCCATTTAATTAATTTGGGAGTGATATGAAATTTATTACTAGGTTCCGATTATTTATTGCCAAAATGAAACTCCCCAAAATGAAATGTTATGAAGAAAATGTTATTTCAAAGTAATAATTTCTCGGTGAATTGGTTACAGATGTAAGGAAAGACCAAGTTGCTTGAGGGGAATGTGCAAATGAATATTAAACTTTCAAAAGACGAAGAACTACTCAACTCTGTGAAATTGACAACTAATCTTCTACTAGCCTGGTTAAAAAGGATTTTTCGCTAACAAATAAAAGAATTATTAGCACGAAACCGAATACAGTGCTGGAATTATTTCCTCTGGGCAAAGATGAAATATCCTATCCTTTGCAAAATATAGCAAGTGTAGCTGTCTCAACAAAATTTCACTTAAGCAAATTTATATTTGGATTTTTATTTCTTATCATAACACTCAACTTGGGCTACCAATTGATCACATTTATTTGCTTTGCGATTAGCTTAGTGTTTTATTTAACAGTTTTACTAGCAAAATGATCGTAGTGAATAATGCAGGGCAACTCGTCCATTTTGAAATATCAATTTTAGAAAAGAGTAAGGTCGATTATTTTGTAAGTTCAGTGAATGAAGGGCTTTCTAGATTACCAAAGAGAATAAAATAAAGAAACCCTCCATATTTAATATAGAGATGCTGGGTAACGCTTACTTTTCATTTGAGCTAAAGTTAAGATTAACCTTATCATAATTGTAGATACAAGAAATGTGTAAGGATAATAAATCAGCAAGAGGAGTTACACCATTGAAAAAATTAGGATTACTATTTTTATTCATCGGAATAATATTAACTTCAATTTTTATGTTTTTCGACTTTGGAATGACTTTTGAAGTTTGGCTAATCGGCTTCCTAGTTAGTATGGCGATATCTGCTGCAGGCTTTGTGTTGCTAATATTTGATTTAGCGAGAGCAATAAAAGCGGAAAAAAGATTTGAAATTTGAGCACTTAAAAAAGTGGGACAGTAAAAGTGTCCCACTTTCTAATTGAAGCATTGATAGAAGCAAAAGTTTAAAGGTTAATGTTTCATTAATCTAAGATTATTTGATTGGGAGAATCGATTTTCATATAATACTTACGCTAATTTAAGTAAACTTAGTTGACAAAAAACTTAACCGTCGTTTTAAAATAACAATTCTTTTAATAACTGAATCAATTTCATAAATCAAAATCCGAGCTATAAATCCGAATAATTATTTAATTTACACCCTTGTAAATGTAAAAACAAGAGCAAAAGTCGTACTTTAAATAACCTCAAATATAATTCGTTCGTATTTTATGGTCAAAAACTTAATTATGAAATTGATTCAACTCAATATTTTATTAATTAAATTGGATATTTATAGTGAAATAATAGATCGATTTTGAAGCAGCGGGTGAAGGCTGGGACAGAAAACCTACCCCAATGTCCCACAATCCCATGCCTCCCTTGTTGAAAGCATGAATATTTTGTATAATATAGTAAGTGAAAGCATAATTTAAAAAAGACTACCTGATGCGGCAACATCAAGTAGTCAATGATATAATAGTCGGTCCCTATAGGGGTTGGCTACATGATAGGACTAACCCATCTGAGGCTCCAACTCAAGGATGGGTTATTTTTTATGATCTAAAAGCGAAATAACCAATGCTGCAAACGCAACTGTAAACATTAACGCTTCATATATTGTCATAGGCATCACCCCCAATCCAATAGAGGAGTGTGGCAACAACCCTTGAATCCCAGACTACTATAGACAAATTATAGCACGTATGTTCGCATAATAAAATCCCATCTATTATACCAATTGTATAAAATATGTAGAACACTATTTTCCTATTTGAGAGGGAGAAGATTACTGGGATATCTAAGTTAATAAAAATGGATTGGTAGATTTACTTGTTGGAAAAGTGGGAGTGATCCAAGTTGTCCCATGTAATGCAAAAACACCTTCGACTATGAACTTGTCGAAGGTGTTTTATTATAATTAAAGGAAGTGGGACAGATTTACTGTCCCCGATGTCCCAGGAGTGACTGGGACAGAATTACTGTCCCCAATGTCCCAAGGGCAACTGGGACACTTTTACTGTCCCTGATGTCCCCGATGTCCCAATCCCATCACACAATGTCCCGCAAGCTTTTCTTGCGAATCGGTTTTAGAATAATCGCTAACACAAGAACCAACACCGCAATGACTACTGTGGAGTAGAATAATCCTCCATATCCATCTTGCGCGGCGATGTGTGTAATTTGGTCGACGGAAGATTGGATGACATCTTTTAACGTCGGATCTTGAATTTGATTCACTAGATTTGAGTAATCAGTAGATCCAGAGGAAGCATCTGCAGAAACGGTGCTAACCACCTGTTGAAACTCCTGCATTGCTTCCGGACTTAAATCAGCAGCCTCCATATTATCTTTTAAAATCGTTCCGAAATCACTTTTGAAAAGGTCAGGAATTTGATTAAATCCACGGACGATAAATCCAGCATAAATCGTTGGAGCAATCGTCATCCCAATTTGGCGAGCAAGGGAAAGTCCTGCGAGTGCTGATCCTTTATTATTTTCAAGACGTTCTGTCGCTAAAATGTTCAACGGTGCCCCTAAAAGAATCCCCATTCCAAGACCAGCGATACATGAAGAGAAGACAAATTGCCATTCCACATCAATCCAAGTAGGGAATAAAACAAAGCCGATCGCGGTAATTAATCCGGATAAAAATACGGCTAAAACAGGCCCTTTTTTATCAACAAGAGCTCCACCCAAACCTGCCCCGATACCTGATGCTAATGCAAGTGGCGTCATCCAATACCCTGAATTTTTAGCTGCAACACCGAGAACTTGCTCTGAGAATGAAGGCATATAGATCATACCTGCAAGCAATGCCCCTGATAACGCTCCAACAAGTAAAGTCAGTAAATACGTAGGACGTACCAATAAACCAACTGGTAAGATCGGATCGCCATTACGTTTTTCTAAAGAGCGATTATAGAAAATTAACAAAGCAAATAAAATAATCCCTGCAAGTAAGAACCCATATACATCAACAGTTAACAAACTGTCGATCAATGAAACCCCTTCAATATTCGTTAAACCGTACATAATACTTAGAACAGCTAACGATAGAAGAATCGTTCCGATAAAATCGAGTTTTCCAACAGAAGGTTCTTTCGTTTCTTGGATTTTAAAGTACCCTAAAACAACTAAGACGATGGCAATCGGCACATTAATAAAGAATAAATAATGCCAATTTCCAGTTAAGTCTAAAATCATACTACCAAGGTTTGGACCTAGAATGGCACCGATTCCATTCATTCCCCCCAACATCCCAAGCGCTTTTCCTTGTTTTTCAACGGGGAAGGTACTTAATACATGGGAACTTCCGATAATGAAAATACCACCGCCACCCATTGCCTGGATGAATCGAGAAATTAAATAAAATTCAAAGCTCGGGCTGAGCGCAACAAGAAGTGAACCCAAACCAAATAAAGCAATTTCCACTAAAAATAATTTTCTTCGACCATAACGATCTGAAATTTTACCAACAATCGGGATACTAATGGCTAAGCCGAGTGTGTAGATTGTGACACCCCAAGCTCCCCAGTTGGCTGACACGTCGAACGAGCTATTAATCGTCGTTAATGCAGCACTAATGATTCCATTATCCAGCGCTGCCATGAAAACCCCAATACAGAACAACGTAATCGCCCAAGTCGAACTCGACGATTGTTTACTCATTCTTTCATCTCCTCTTTTTCTTTATGGTCACTTGCGGTTAAAAAGTTCATTTAACTAAAGTGACATATGTGTAACTATCAATAAATTATAAAGATTTGTATCGAAATCTACAAATCTTTTTTTCGGAGGAGGGGAATTTAGTTCGGAAGATGGGACATTGGGGACAGTAAAAGTGTCCCAATTATCCTGAATATTTATTTGGAGTAATTGGATAATTGTAGATCATGATATCCTGACTAATAAAACCGTGTCTCTGAGCACCGAGAAGTGTCTGATACATGTTTTCTCGGCCGACTGGATTATCGGTGTGTATGTAGATTTTATTGGCGTGAAATCCTCTTTCACAAAAGATTTTAACTAAGTCGTATCCAGTAGGGAGTAGGTGGCCATCGTCATCACAACCTAGGTCATGATCAAGTGAAAGGATATTAATAGTAGAGTTTTCAAAATGATAAATGGCTTCATTCATACTTCGAGCGACGACAAATCCGTCTGGGCAATCCCTTAAATCATCCACATATATATTAATTTCCTTATTCATTTTGCTCTTTCTCCAATTTCTTCTCAGCTCTAAGTTCTTCTAAAAACTCCCTCGCCGATTTTTTAGGTAATAAACCCTTTTGTATGAGTTCGACTTCTTCTAAAGATTGTTCAAGTCGTTTCAATGCTTCATCATTATTTTTATAGTAATCGTCGCTATTTGAATTGCCTCAACAATCTTTTTTCTTTCATTAATATCCATTTGAGTACTCCTTTACTTGTGATGCCGGAAAGAGTGGGACAGATTACCTGTCCGAGGGCACTGAAAAAATAGCAAATTTTTCAATCTATGCACCCAAACTGCATGATTTCCACCGAAGAGTAATGTCCCACCAAAGCAAGCTTCAATGAGATATTTCATGTTAAAAATTCTTGGACAATGTCTCGTACTGCGCTTCTATGAGACAATTCATGATCAAATTCAATGAGAAATGACTCATAGAGCGCTTCTACGAGACAATTCATGATCAAATACAACGAGTAAAGTATCATTTAGTTTTTCAGTGCCTCGGACACTGTACCTGTCCCTAATGTCCCATGCGCTACCGGGACAGATTTACTGTCCCCAGTGTCCCATCCTGTGCCAATGGATGGGTTATTTGTTGGGGGAAAGGTGAAATAGTTTCCATTAGCGAAAGTAGTAGATAACTAGAATTGAAGTATAAGAATTCTTAGGCCTAATTCAACTAAAATAACTGGATAAGGGAGAGATGATTCCTTGGCGTTTAAGTTATTTGTATGTTTATTACTTCTTTTTGTAATAGGAAACTTTATTTACTTTCTAAAATCGCAGGTGAATTACAGCTTTCATCTTCGTACGTTACGAAAGGGGCTTTATTCGTTATTTATAGGGGCAGTAGGGTTAGGTGTCCTCTTTGATGAAATCAATCTAACAAACTGGCAATTTATATTAATTTTAACAACCATTATTATTTTTATAGATTTAGCTATTTTATTAACACCGAGTATATTGAAAATTTTCAGTGCAGAGTTTCAGTATGCTGATTATGTGGAAAATATCATTATGACGAATGATAAAAGAGAAAAAGCAACGCTCGATCGAGTGAATACCATGTCAGAAATGATTCAATTAGCTGAGGAAGATTTCAAGCAAGATCCATATCTCGATGATGTTCTAATAGACGAAACTGTAGAATTGGAACAATATCTTCAACGTTACTCAGAACAATTTGGCTTGATCATCCAAATCTTTAATTTTGAATATTCACCTTTTCCCATTTCGGACATTCCTTCGAAGGATAAGAGTGGACTAAATGATGAAGAACTAGAACTACTATCAGAACAGTTAGGATTTGTAAATGGTATAGAAAAATGTTTAAATAAAATTGAAAGACTAAACTCTTTTAATCTAGAAGAAAAAAGACAACCCTATATTGAGGCATTAGCCAACTTAAAGATTGTTTCTCTATTAAAAGATGATAGTATGATTGTTCCAGTTGATATGGAAATAAGACAATATTTAATCGTTTTAAAAAATCAAAAAGGTGTATTGTTAGAAGTCGACGCAGTTCACATTATCAATTTGATACACATTTTTTACATTTATAAGAAAGATAGTTATATGAAGCTTTATACACACGCTTTATCAAACTAGGGGGGTTATAATATGCCAATGATACCAACTCTAAAACAAAAAACAAAAGAGAATAAAGTTGTTAAAGCAAAAAGAGTCACTCGATTATCTGAATGTTCTATGAGTCAATCTTCAAAGAAAATAAAAGATCTAAATGAAAAAGTTATGAAATATATTGCGAATCAGTAAGCAGGGTATCAATACCTTGCTTTTTTTGTTTGGAAATTCCTTTTCCTGTCAATGCTTATAGAATGAAACTATGAGATAGGAGGAATAAAATTGGGCAACCAAAAGGAAAATAAAAAATCAACATCCAAAAAGGTCACTCGCTATTCAGGTGATACGAAAATGTCTAAGGAAAATAAAGAAGCTTTGAAAGTAGTCCGATCTTTTAAAGGAATGTTTGGTTGATAGATTTTTAAGGATAATAAAATTAATAAACATATAAAACATTTTTTCGGGTAAGTGGGACAGATTTACTGTCCCCAATGTCCCCGGTCAGTGGGACACTTTTACTGTCCCCAATGTCCCACCTAATGGCTAACTTATTGAAGGGACGAATATTTTGTATAATAAGGTAAGTAAAAGCATTATTTAAAAAAGACTACCTGATGCTCCTACATCAAGTAGTCAATAATAATAGTCGGTCCCTTCAAAGGGGTTGGCTAGCTAGAGTGTATAACCCATCAGAGCCGTCAACTCAAGGATGGGTTATTTTTTATGGTTAAATGACAGAATCATTACTACTAATTTGGAAAATGCGATCGTTACCATCAAAGAGAATGACGAAATAGATTTTGTAGACTAAAATAATAGAAAATGTTGTAGTTAATATGATGAAAGTGGGATGAAAAGAAATGAACGAGTTACTAGTGTTTGGTGAATTACATAAGTTTTTAAATTCATTAGGTCCTATGGATGTTTCCTTACCAATGAAAAGCTTATCAATCGGGTATACACCTTTTACCTTTGCTGGAATAAGAACCAAGTTTGCCACCCTTCAAGGAGATAAAAAATACCGTTGTTTAATTGTACATATAGATCCAGGTAATCCAGAATCAACAAAAGGGAAAAAAGTACAAAAGGAAATCCAAAGAATATTTAATTTTGATATTCTAGAAATGAGAAAAATCCAACTGAAAAAACATGAAATATATATACCTTTTGAAGTAATAGATACAAAAGAAAAAATGAATATCTTAAAAGATGTTATTCAACAACTATTGAAAGTAGTTTTAGCAAATAAATAAAAGAGTTTTACAAATATTAACAGCCTTTAGAGAACGGATTTGAGATTATGGTTAAAAAGAGACATTCAAAAAAGAAGAATAAAAACACTTGTTCCAACAATTATAAAATTGATTTTGAGCAAGATGAAACATTTGCATTTATTGCTGGATATACAGAAGGCGGGGCACCATATGGTATCACTTGGGAAGAGTGTGGAGAAATCGAGAATGGTGAACACAATGAGGGAAAAGAAAATACACCGACGAAAATAAAATATAACGATTTACCTTTTTAATAAATAATGGAGATAGATCATTTTTTCGGGTAAGTGGGACAGATTTACTGTCCCCAATGTCCCCCAAGGTCAGTGGGACACTTTTACTGTCCCCAATGTCCCCCGGTTTAAGTCCACTAGGAGCAGGATTCCTACCTTGGGAAGCTATCCCAGCAGCAATTATTGGTCAAGTAATTGTGAAGACAATTGTTCAAATGATCGGTGCACTAATCCTAAGCCAAGGTCTAGCGATAAAAGCGAAAAGATTAAGAGAAGTATAGAAATATACCGTATTAATCCAGTTTTGGTAAATTAATTGAATAAGTAACTACGAAACGTCATTTTCACATAGAGAATGCTTAATTAATCTACCAAGGTTAATTAAGCATATTTTTATTTCTCGAGAACAGTTTTCATGGATAGAGAAACTAAAACTAGCATTCTCTAAGATAATTTCAATTAATATACAAAGTTTTAGACACTTTATCAGTTATAATAAAGATACTGAGATGATTTGGAAGTATTGGAATTATCCATACAAACAATTTATCCTACATCTTAAAGAAAATGAGGGGTCGCTATGGTTAGTGATGAATTAATACATAAACGGAATTCCGTATTACTCCTAATAATTAGTGTTTATTATTTTATACATATAACAATAAATATATTGGTTGAAGGTTTAGAAAGTATATTTCCTCCAACGTATCTTTTTATCGTATTGGGTGCGATCTTGACAATCCTCATCTATAAAAGAGTAAACCCAAAGATAACAATGTATATAATCGTTAGCAGTGTGTATCTTTATTTTTATTTTTTACTAAATGATTCTCCGTATTTAGTAAATTATCTTTTTATGTGGTTAGCTTTACCGCTTTGTGCGATTTATCAAAATTCGCGAGTGGTTGTGTTTGCAGGGATTGCTTCAATCGTTCTTACATATTACGCGTTCTTTTACCTTCATGATGAAATTTTTCCAAATGTCGTGCAGGGAGATTTTATTTTTCTAGTATTGTTTGGGGTTATGGTTACGAGCTTGTTATTATTTTTTATTCAGAAAATTAATGAAGCAAATGATAAACTCCAGGCACTTGCGTATCTCGATCCTTTAACGGGGGCGGCGAATAGGTTGTTACTAAAGGAAAAATTTAATTTCTTGAAGACGACAAAGATCCAATCCATCGCACTTGTTTTCATTGACATGAACGGTTTTAAAACAGTGAACGATACTTATGGACATGAAATGGGCGACCAATTGTTGGAGGAAATTGCCTCAAGGTTAAAAAGTGAAGTGAGAGACACAGATTTACTTTGCAGGTTAGGTGGCGATGAATTTGTCATACTATTCACAAATCTAGATAATGAAAATCTAGACATCGTAAAAAATCGAATCCAAAGCAACCTGGAGACGCCAGTGTTCCTAAATCAACAAACAATCAATGTTTCTGCTAGTATAGGGACTTACTATACAACAGATATTTCACAGGCGGTACTAGAAACGATGCTGAAAGAGGCGGACAAAGCGATGTATAAAGCGAAGGGGAGAGATTTGCAATACGAAGGCGCGGCTGTTCCCTTGTCCTAACAGGAAACTCACAGAAGTGGAAATTTCTACTTTTGTGTTTTTTATTATTTTATTCTTCTGAATTATTCCGTGTGTTAAAATAACTGTTAAAGAAGAAAAGGGAGAAAAACTAGCATGATTAATAGAGAAAGACTAGAAAAGCATATTGAAGAACTTAGTCAGTTTGGAATGCAATCATCAGGTGGTATTAATCGTTTTTCATTTACAGAAGAAGAGGCAAAAGCGAACGAATACATCAAACAACGTATGGAGGAAGCTGGGTTAACGGTTTCCTTTGATGCGGTTGGAAATGTGATTGGTGAACTACAAGGAACAGAAGAAAAAGCGCCAATTATGATTGGCTCGCATATTGATACGGTTCCTCATGGTGGGAAATTTGATGGAGCCCTTGGGGTACTTGCGGCTATTGAAGTGGCACATAGCTTAAAAGACCAAGGCATTCAGCTAAAATCACCTCTTAAAATCGTCTCGTTTAAAGACGAAGAAGGAACACGTTTCGGTTTTGGATTACTTGGAAGTCGTGCCGTGGCAGGGATATTAAAAGAGGAAGAACTTGAAGGAAGAGATGATCAAGGGATTACCCTAAAAGAGGCGATGATTCAAAATGGATATGACCCTGAAAAAATTAGTGAAGCAAAAGTTCGCGAAGTAGCCGCTTATCTTGAACTACATATTGAACAAGGAAAAGTATTAGAGAATGAAAATGTACCGGTTGGGATTGTCACGGGAATTGCTGGTCCGAGTTGGAAGGAAATTACTGTAAGAGGCCTTAGTGAGCATGCAGGGGCAACACCGATGCCAATTCGCCAAGATGCCCTTGTTGCAGCTAGTGAAATGATACTTAAAATTGAACAGATTGCGTTTAACTATAAAGATGCAGTAGCGACGGTAGGGAAATTACAGGTGAAACCGAATGGTGTAAACGTGATCCCTGGTGAAGTGACATTTTCACTAGATGTTCGTGATCTTGATAATGAGCGTTGTGCAAAGATTGTGAATGAAATTTCCGAAATGATCCAAGAGGTTTCCCAAAAACGTGGTGTGCAGTTTGAGATCACCGAATTGCAAACGGTATCTTCTGTACAAGCAGATGCAGGTATGCAAGCAATGATTAAAGAAGCCATTGTTTCCAAAGGAATTAAACCGATTTCCCTTGTTAGCGGAGCTGGACATGATGCCATGAACCTAGCGAGAATTTGCCCAATGGGAATGATCTTTGTTCGTTCAAAAGACGGAATTAGCCACAATCCATTAGAATACACTTCAATTGATGACTGTGAAATCGCTACAAATGTCTTATTTGACACATTAGTACGTTTGGACCAGTCTATATAAATGTTATTTTTCTAGCAAATTCTTAAAAAAGCGATATTTGAGACAGGCATCCTTCCCGAACTAAAACTCTTTGGGTAAGGATCCTGTCTCTTTGTGACTTCTATAATAATGTAACAATATTTAGGAGGATTATACAGTTTTATCCAACTGAAATCCGAACCGAATTAAATTTCAGAATAAAATCATTATTTTAAAAAAACTATATTGACAAACTGATTCAATATTATTAAAATTAGAAACAATTAAATTTTACATAACTTAATAAATTTCTTATCAAGAGAGATGGAGGGACAGGCCCAGTGAAGTCTCGGCAGCAGCGTAACGCCAGTGCCAAATCCTGCAAGTAATTAACTTGAAAGATAAGAATGAGAGCAATTGCAATCTTTCATTTCTTAACTTTTAAGAAATGATTTTTTTTTGGGAATCAGCGGTTTTGAGAAAGAAGGGATATAAATGATAGAGTTTTTAGATGTTTCTAAAACTTTTAAAATAGCTAAACGTGAAGTTCATGCTGTTCGAAATGTATCACTAACAGTAAACAAAGGTGATATTTTCGGTGATAATAAAAAAGCTTGTATTTAAAATGAAAAGCAGCAAAGCCAAACTGATGCTCACATTCAATTTCTTTACTTTACTCCACGTACTATGATTGGAAATGAAGAACTGCATGATAATCGCTACTAACAATACAATGCCGGCATCAAGATAAATGACAAAATACTCCACTCAATTCTCCCATTAGCATTTTGTATAGGGGAAATTCAGCTGTTTAGTTAATGCCGCCACCAATCACACACCGCTCAATTAACGGACCTCGAGCATCTAATCCACCAACTACAATGTATGAAACAATTTTTAAAGAAAGAACTAATGTAAGCACCTATGAATTTTTGCAATCAAATCATCTAATTAGCGGAATTGAGATACGACATATTTAAAAATATGTGCCAATTGCACTTAATTATGGATATGTCGTATCTCGTTTCCGTCAGGTGAGGAAAACCCGTTTATAAAATCACATATGATTTAGAGTGAATACCTTTTATAGTTATTAGACTTTTGTTTTTTGGTTTCAAAATTTATTAGCAGTATAAGAGTTTTCGGGAGTTGATAAGGGAGACGGGGGAGTTACCTTGGTATGTGGGGGAGATGAATATTCCCCCAAAAAGATAATAATCAAATCTTCCCAGGCTGTTCACAATAATTTACGTCCTGCATTGTTTTTTTTTTTTTTGCCAGATTTATTGTAAAAAATCCGTGAAGTGGTAATATATTGGTAATTATTATTCTCTATGGAGCATGGGTTCAATGGTAAAAAGAATGATCCTATATCATGGTAATACAGAGAAAGCTATTAATGAAATTCTTGAAGAAGGTATGTTATTAGACAAATTTAAATCATATGGAGACAAGCATTATTTAGGTGATGGATTCTATTTTTACAATGACCTAAAACAAGCAGAGCACTGGGCAAAAATGAAGGTAACACGTAGTAAAAAGTATTTCGGCCAAAACTGGGCAGTTCTAAAATGTTCTGTAACATATGATGAAGAGTACTTTCTTGATCACGATTTTAGAGAGCAACAAGATTTCTTCTTTAATGAAATGAAGCGCCTGGATAAGCAACTTAAAGAGAAGGAACTTGAAATCGGTGAATATAGCGATGCTTATTTTTGTAACTATTTATCAAGAATACTAGATTTAGTTATGGTATCTAAGACTTTCGTATATAAAGATAAGCATAATATTTACCCACCGTTATTTTCTAACAATAAATCATCGCCATATGCTAAAACAAGACATTTCAGAACGGAAAAACAGTTTGTTATTAGAGATAAAAGAATTGTTTCCCGCTTATCAAAAGAAATGTAAACAATGAGGTGAAAACAATTGAGTAAAATTGTGAAATGGATTGATCGAATGAATGATTATTATGATAATGCAGACACAACAACGCTGAAGTTAGACTTACAAACTGCTGGATTTAACCATGAAAAAGTATCACAGTCTGTATCTGCATACTATGGTGAAGTTGCGTGTACTATTGATGACCATTCGCTAATAGAAAAAGATAATAATGCAGTTGCTGTAAAACTATAATTTTTTTAATAAACTTGTATAAAACTGTTGCCACTCTTCCATCATGTTAATAAACATGTAGGGGAGTGAAAACATTGTCTAATAAAAAAGAAAAAGATAATAAGATTAACAACTGGGAAAAGAAAATTGACCAGTACTATAAAAATAACGATAAGATTAGGTTGAAAGCGGATTTAAAGAAATCTGGCTTTCAAGTAAAGGATAAATCGAAAGATTAAAACCTTATGGTAATTTTCAAACATCTAGTTAAATAGATAATCATTTTACAAAGAGATGGAATCGAAACTATAAAGACTGCTCTAATGTCAAGTAGTCCAAAATAATAGCCCCATCATGTCTAACCCCTCCCTGTATACAAATAAAAGGAGGGCTATTTTTATATGGGTTATTATAATAACATATTAGAAATTTTGCGCATTCATTTATCATTTAAACCCTCAAACAATATTGTATAGGAATAAATTGTGGATAGTAGCCAGGTAAAATAGTCAGTCCCTTCAAAGGGGGTGGCTAACTAGAGTGTATAATCGGCCCGGGACGTCAACTCAAAGACAGGATTAATAGTACTAATGTAGTAAAAGCAATTGCTAGCATTAGTGCTTCGAGGAGGCCCACGGGATGTGGGTCATGCGGTCGTTGCCACAGGACGTGGCGCACTTAGCCCGCTTTCACCCCCCATTCTGTAGAGGAGTAAGCCAACCACCCTTGAGTTATCAAACTATTGCAATTAAATTATAGCGCGTATGTTCGTTTTTTGAATCAATCTATTATCTAATGATAGTGTGAATTTAAGGAACAATAGTATACGGAAGAGTGCTAGAAAAGATTTCAATACTGTAAATTTGAATACTATTATTGAGAATGAATAGGGAGTGCTCTATAGTAAAAATAACAAATTAGTATACATATAGGGGGCTAAGAAGATGGAATTAATTGATCACTTATTTACCTTTTCAAAAACCTATATTACCCTCAATGACCTTGAGAAAATGGGTCCAAATTATCAAACCTATGAACAATTTTCTACAGCGATTCTCCGGCTAGAAGAACAGGGGATACTACAAGCGGTAAAAAGTGCAGGCTGTAATGGAAAAACACCTTCTCTTGCCTATAAATATCGCATTCACTATTCAAAACTAAAAAAGGATGTGCATAAGGATATTGAAAAATTCAGTCTATCCATTCACCCTGCACTAAAATTAGACGACTATTTCCGATCCCTACCGCAAAAATGGGAAGCGGACAAGCCATACATAGAGAAAATTGATAAATACATAAAAACCTATGGCTTACCGACCAATGAAGTACCGGCTCCTGAACGGAGTCTCGCACTCGTTGGTGATGAAAAATGGATTCAAGAAAAGAATGGGCAAAAACTACTCGAAAGCATAAAGATTTGGGATCAGTTAAAAATTGTCCCCGTTCATGATCCATTAAGTTTTGCAATCAATCCATCCCTGATAAACAACCAGATACATTACCACCTTATCGTAGAAAATAAAACGACCTTTGATGGACTCATCGGTAAAATAACAGATACCCCATTTACAACACTTATTTATGGACAAGGCTATAAAATCACGAAAAGTATTGAACATTTTAAAAAGCAATTCCCCGTTCCAACAGCAAGCCATCTCTTTTACTATTTTGGGGATATAGATTGGGAAGGGATAAAAATTTGGCATTTACTTACCCAAAAAATCGATGCCATACCTGCACTATATTTTTATCGCGCCGTTTTAAAGAAGCAAGCAATACCAGTGAGAACGAATCAAGTCAAAAATGAAACAGCCAATGAACGATTTTATTCCTATTTTAATGATCATGAAAAAAGAGAATTACAAACCATATTGACAAACAACTACTACTATCCACAAGAAGTATTATCTTCAAGCGAATTAAAACAGATCTGGAGTGAATCGGATTGGACCAGTCGTTTATCGAAACTATAGCAAAGGATTATAAAGAACGTGTCAAACGAATGTTTCTTTTTGAGCCATTACAAGAGCTAGGAAGAAAAAATCGAACTGACCAGAATGGTAAAGAAGTTGATATGAAGAGTCTCGGTTTATTCACGCTCCTATTTTTCTTTGAAATGAAGCTCATGAGAGAGAAGAAGAGTGGGGTTACTGAACTTATTCAGTTTCTACACAAATTTACCCATGGCACATATGAATTAGATGATAAACAGATGGATGAAATTGCGAGGATTATTATTGCTTCGTTCCGACCAGGTACAGGGAAAAAGAGAACACATTCCTTTTTCAACTGGGAAACTCATCAGGAAGATCAATTGGATTTTTCATACATTAAAGCGACAGAATTTGATGTAAAGACCAATCGACAATACTACACACTCGATGATGATGGGTTGGAGCTTGTCTTTGCAACGAAAGAGTATTTTCAAGAATTTCAACTGTCCATCCATCAATTAATGTTGCGAAAACTACTTGAAAAAGGGGAATTTGTTGGTGCTTTAAGACAAATTAACGAAATGAGGATGGATGTTGAAACAATTCATGAGCGAATGGTGAAACTCGAACATGAAATTAAAAGAAGTATTGTATCCATTGAAACGCAAAAGCGATTTATGGAAGTCATAGAGGATCGTAATTTCCGCTTAGGTTTAGAAAATGAAGAATTTCAGGAATTACAGCAATTTGTTTCAGATACGCGGAACAATTATTATTATCAACCGAATCCAGAGAAGGAAAAAGAAGCTTATGAATTATTGCTGCAAATCGAAAAAGAATTGAGTGTCGTACATAGTCAGCATCGAGAGTTACTAAATCAAAGCTTTATTTTAAAAAAGAATGCGCTAGAGGCAGCAGAGGAATCACTGTACTATATCGGGGTGGATACTTTTAATTTTGACCAAGATATCGTTTCAAGAATCATTAGTACGCCACTACCACTAGAATCTATGAAAGGCGTATTAGCTCCCTTTTTAAGGGTAGAAAAGAAAGAAACGTGGTCATTATTGTCTATTTTCGCACCCCAGTCCTGGTCAGAAGAAGACCAAAGTAGTAACAATACTGTCTTTGCCCAGATAGATGAAGATGAGGCTCAAGAAAAATATGCGAATCTCAAACGAAAGCTTTATGGGGAAATGATGAACGACCTACTGGAACTTTTTGAAGGACAGGTAGAATGGACACTATCTGAATGGGTTACCGACCTTCAAAATAGACAACACCCTTGGCTTCAAAATCGTTCATTTTATGATTTTTTAATATTATGTCATCAGCGAAGTCCAATTTTCCAGGAGAATGAACGGGAAGAAGAAGAAAGTGCATTGCATCTTTTAGATGATGCTTTAGAATTATTACATCATAGAAAGCTCGTTATCGAAGACTTACCAGAAATTATTAAGGTGAATGATCGGTTTGAAATACAAAATATGCATTTCCATCTATGGGACACGATTTAAGCTAAAAGGAGGATTCGTATGTTGAGATATGAGCAAGACCAAGTTTTAAAAGCATTTTCTTTATTCTCAGAGCTCGCCCAAAAAGGAGTAGCTACAGGTGATCTTGCCCGTGCATACAAAGTAGAAGAACCAATTCGTTCACTCACTGACCATTTTGTTGAAATGAATGATGCAGTCTGTCTTTCTGTGGGACAAGAGTTATACCTCGTTCCGAAAACGAAACTTTCACCTTTTCATATAAGTAATGAACAACTGAAAAAAATGTATCTTGGATCGAAAGCGACGAATGCGGATCTTTACTTGTTATACTTTTGTTCCATTGTCTTAATTGGATGCTTTTATGATAGTTACCAGTCAGTAGAACCAACGTTAAACTTCATTACCCTCGATGAGTGGTTGAATGAAGTGAATAAACGAATGGATAGTTTAAAAGAACATGATGAAGAAAAGTTAGAGCAACTTGAAATGGAGTTTTCTTATCGTTGGACGGCCATCATCGAAAAATGGGATGCACTAGATGATGTAAAAGAGACTGCCAATAAACAATCAGGGAACACATTAAGTCGCCTAAGCTTTCTAGATACTGTTCGAAGATTTTTAATAGGAAATCAGGTTGTTGAAGATATCGGAAATGGGGAAATGGCCATTACTGAAAAGACAAAAGTCATTGTTGGTAGATATTTTATGGAACGTGAATTTAATCGTGGAATTCTGGAGTTTTTATATGCTTTCGAAGAAGCGCAAAAAAATGAATAAGTGGATGACCATCCTCATCTGGTCTTTATAAAAAAGTGCATTGAAGGGAGAACAGGGCATGCCATCAATTAGCAAAATCCGTTTTACTAATGTTGTCTATGAGCAAGGTCAAAAAAGATACCACGACGAGCCATTTTATTTTGATGGCCATAACGGAGCCGTCTTATTAGAAAATGGTGGTGGGAAAACGGTATTTATTCAAACCCTCGTACAGGCAATTATTCCCCATACAGATTTAGCGGAGAGAAAAATAAAAGATACACTCAGCCTAGACGAAGGTCCAGCACATATTGCCATTGAATGGATCTTAAATGAGAGACCTCGTCGCTATGTTGTGACCGCTGTCTCACTTTATCGAAAACTAAATGGCATTGAATCGCTTCGATACGTTTACGAGTATGGTGAAAACGATGCACATTCAATTGATAACATCCCGTTTACACAGCATGAGGGAAATGAAAAACGTCCAAGTAGTCGCGGAGAAATGTCAGATTACTACGCCTATATGACTAGTCAGTATAGTAAAAATGCAAAAACGTTTCCTCAATCTATTAAATCCTTTCGAGAGTATATTGAAAACCAATACCATATTATCGGAAACGAATGGGAAAGTATTGTTCAAATTAATGGATCAGAAGGCGGCATTGAAGAATTCTTTGAAAACTGTAAGAAGACAACGGAGTTAATCGACCGATTGTTAATTCCATCGGTGGAAAAAGGAATTACTGGGTATAAAAAAGACACATTCGCTGATATGTTTGAAAACCACCGTGAACAATTTAAAAAATATAAAGAACTCAAAGAAAAAATTGAAGAAAATAAACTCCTACAACAAGAATTGGCGATCTACGTTGAGCAATTTAAAAAAGTGGACGATAAAGAAATAGCCTATCTTCAAGCAAGAAAAACAGCTAAAGGATATCATCAAGTCCTTTTAGAAGAGATAAATCAAGTAGAAAAGCAACTTCTACAACTAGAACAGTCTTTCAACGATTGGCAAAATGAACAACAGCTACTGGAGAGAAAGAAGGCTTCCTGGCGCATTCATAAAGAAAAGGTGATTCTTTCTAATTTGCAAAAAGAAGAACTTGAAATCCAAAATCTTGTGGAGCAACATGAACATAAATTTAAAACTAGTCAAAATGAATACTATTCATTGAAATTGGCACAAATTCAAAAAGAATTGAAAAATGAACGTGACACACTACATGTCGTCGAAAGGGAATTAGAGTCTTTGGACCAGGATGCCTCAACTGAGCAACTATACTTAGAACTCGATGAAATCAATGGGCAACTTCATTATTTATTCTTAGCACTAAAGGAAGAATTCGAAAAGCAAATAAATAGTACGACATTAATGAAAAAACAGCTTGAAGAAATGCGTGATGAAGTTCGAAAAAATCTACTGTCTGTAGCTAGTGAAGTACAGGAGACGCAAGCGAAAAAAGTGAAGGCAGAGACAATAGTAGATGAAAAGTCGAATCAAATGAATTCTATAAAAATGCAGCTTGTCTCCCATGAGGATGAATCCATCGAAGAATTACTTCCACTATGGATTAACCAACAAAATCAATTAGATGAGGAGCAAATTAAACTACATCAACAAATTAAACAACTTACTGTAGCACGACAAGAAACCGAGCTTCAAGTTCAATCAAAAAATGAAGAAATTCGTCAAAAACAATTAGAACATACGAAGAAAGAAGAACGGAAACTTCAGTTCGATCAGGCCCATGAACGAATTAAAAAGCAGCTAGCTACAGCAATGCAACAATGGAGCTTTTTACAATCAGTGTACGATAAAAAATCCTCCATTGAACATCAATTGGAAGAACGTCTTGCAATTCTTCAAGGTAAAAAAGAAGAGGCCTTAATTAAAGAACGTATTGCTAAACGTTATGTCGATGATTATGCTGGGCAAGAATATTTCTTTGCAGACCCTTATATTGAAAAACAAATGCAACAATGGAACCAATTTAGCTATTTAAAAACGGGGATTAATTATATCCAATCTATTGAAAAGGACACCTCTAAGATTGATTATCCATTTTGGGCGACAACATTAATCACCACTGAACAGGAAAAGGATGCACTAATGGATAAGCTTCAATCCGTTCAACATCATTTAACGTATCCAATCTTTGTTCTAACGGTACATGATGCAGCAAGATATGTTAATGGAGAGCATGATTTACGTGAAGTAATTGAACCCGCTATCTGGCAAAATAATGTGAATGCACAAAGTTTTCATGAATGGAAAGCGACGATTTCAAAAGATGCAGAAGAAAAGACATTGGAGCGTCAAGAAATTGAACAGAGCATCCAACTTTGGGAGCATACAAAGCAATCATTCCAAGGCTTTGTAAGCGAATTTCCAATAGAACAATACAATGAATTAACGACAGAAATGACAAGTCTGTCTCATGAACTGGAAATCTTACACCTAGAACACCAGAAGCTTGAGTCTAATCTTCGTGAAATCCAAAAAGATATCGAAATAAAACAAGAGCGGTTAAGTGATATAAAAGAAAAACTTCAAAACTTACAAGAAAAGAGAATTCCGTTAGCGAATGACTATGTCCGCTTACAGAAGGAAATCCAGTATCAACAATCTCAAATTATTGTTTTCCGCCATCGATTAAAAGAACAACAAGAAAATGAAAGTCGATTAAATCGTCAACTGCAGGAAACGTTAGAAGACATTTTGAAAAATCGAGATGACCTAGTAACTTTGAATCTTCAATTAAAAAATGAGGTAGAGAACAATGAAATTTACAAAATAGTTAAAACAACACGACCAATTCCGTCAATAGCCAATAGCAATGCGTTAAAAGAACAAAGAACAAATACCCTCGATAAGTTAAAACAAGTACAAAAAACAAGAGGCGAGTGGGAAGCAAGAAAAGCTAGTAGTAATCAGCGAATCCAGGATTTGGAGCAATCGAGAAAGAGCCTGTACATGGAATATGACAATTTTGATGAAAACCTTGAATTTCCTGTCAATGGTGAAGGGAAAATTAGTTCTTTACAGGTGAGTATTCGCGAATTAGATAAAAAGCTGAAAGAAGAACTAGCGCGATTACAAAATAAGCGTACAGATTGTGCAGTTCAAGAAAGTTCAATTAAACAACTACTACAACAATATAATGAAAAATTTATCAATCAAGAGCTCATTTCCTTTAACGAAGAAGTAATGGTTGTAGAAGAACAACTCCGTTCTGAGCAAACACAATTAACAAAACGACATCAATTTATCAGTCGACAACAAGAGCAGGCGAAACAGTTAAAAATGAATTGTGAAAAGGGCCGACTGCTCTTTGAAAGAAATGAAAAACTTCACAAGTTAAATGATCCTCAACTACTTGAAAATCATTTAACCGATGAAGAAATTCAAGCCTTCACTTACAATCGAATCCTAATCATTGAAAACGTGATTCGTGAATTAGATGACAATATAAAGCAAGTCGATGGGGAAAAAATCTACTTAGGTAAAGCGAAGGAGCAATTTAAAAAGTTTTGCCATTCATTAACAGACCCTAAAATGCGAAAAATTGCGATTGATGGAATTGATACGAAGACGACCTATACGGAAGTGGTTAATCACCATCAATTGCTAGAAGAACAGATTGACAGAACGAATCAGCTCGCAGAATCGTTTATTCGCGATTATGACAAAGAACAACAACAAGTGCTGACGTATATCCATCAACATTTGCGAAAAGTAAGAGAGGATTTATTAGAAATCCCAAGAAGAACAAGAGTAAGAGTAGGGGATGAATGGCGAACAATTTACAAAATTGAAGTGCCAGATTGGGATGAAGAACAGGGAAAAGAGAAGATTCGTGAATATATTAACTGGATATTATCCCAAATCGAACAACACCATTATCTAGATGAAAATGGACTAGAAAATACGATTAAAATTCGCCAATTTTTAGAGAAATCATTGCAAACAGTCCCTTTACTTCGAGATGTGATTGGAAACCAAACAATCAAGGTGAAATGTCTTAAGGTGGAAAGTGACAACCATGTTTCAAAAAATTACTACTCATGGGAACAATCGAATCAATGGTCGGGCGGCGAAAAGTGGAGTAAAAATATGGCCTTATACTTAGGGCTGTTAAATTTCATCGCAGAAAAAAGTCAACATATCCAGTCGAATGTGAAGCGTCATCGTACGGTTGTTTTAGACAATCCATTTGGGAAAGCATCTAGCGATCATGTGTTGAGTCCTGTATTTTTCATTGCAGAGCAACTAGGTTTCCAAGTAATCGCTTTAACGGCCCATGCAGAAGGAAAGTTTTTAGCAGATTATTTCCCTATCATCTATAGTTGCCGTTTACGTCTTCTATCAGGCTCTTCCAAACAAGTCATGACGAAAGAAAAACAAATCCGAACGGCATATTTCCAAGACCACGCGCCAGAAAGTCTAGAACGACTAGGCGAGCGTGAACAAATGACGTTATTTTAAGTGGATAGCTATATAAAAAGTCCATCTAACCTAGGAGCGAGGATGGCTTAAAGATAAAAAAATATCTATCAACCGCTATTTTCAAATACTAAATCAAAACCATATGCGAAAAAAGCTGAAAGAAGATTTAAAGAAATCAGGGTTTCAAGTGAAAGATAAAATTAAAGATTAAAATTTGGAATCAATAAATGGATTTGAAGATTATCATTTACCCGTCAGAACGCACATAAATATGGATGGTTATTGGAGCAGGATTCCTACATTGGGAGGCTGTACCATCCGCAATACTTGGTCAAGTAATAGTGAAGACAATCATTCAAATGCTAGGTGCTTTAGTTGTTGAATCAAAGTTTAGCCATAAAGGATAAACGTCTGAAACAAGCATAGGATTGAACTGCAATCTTATCGGTTTCGGCGAACTGGTGTATCGAAAAAATGAACTATCTAAATTGCATGGGATCGATATTTTAACCTTAAAGATAGATATAAATAAAGAATGCTTAATAAACCTTCCAAAGGTTCAATTAAGCATTTTTTTATTCCCTAAAACTCGTTCTCAAAATTTTTGTCCTCACCATGTCCCTCTTTCTACTTTTTCAAATTATATAAATGGTTGAAGAGACGAAGAGTTTTCGTGAGTTGATGAGGGAGGCTGGGGAGTTTCTGTGGTATGTGGGGGAGGTGGAGAAAACCTGAGGATAGATTGAAAAGTGATTTAAATGTGATTTAAATTACCTGAGATTTGTTAAAATTTTAGTGTAGGAAAATTAGAGTTTGGGTATAATGGATATGAGCTTTCAACTCAAGGATAGGTTATTTTTTATGGTTAAAAGAAGTATTGATACAATCAATACGGCAAACAGAAACAGCGCCTTTTCATTAAAATGGAAGGTGCTGATCTGATTTTATTAGAGAAGTTAGAATACAACTTCATAACTATTTGTTATTATCAACAACACCTAATAACCATTCTTGAACATCATTCGCAATATCAATTCCTATTTTTAAATAAGCTAAACGTGTGCCTTTACCAATTAGAATAACTCTAGGTGACATAGCTTCCTTAGCCGCTTTCAAAATATTTAAAGAATCCATAGGCTCTAGAGTTTCAATTACGATGGTTTCGATGGCATCAATGGGTACTCTGATGGTACCAATTAACCCGCCTGTTTCTAAAAAACGGCCATTTATTTTGAGGAAATTAGTTTTCCAAGTAAATTCAGAATCTGTAACATTGACTCCGTTCTTTCCTCTAAAGAATCCCATTATAAATTCACCTCATATTTTAACAGTTTAATTTCTGACTTTTAGTATGACCTACAAGATTCTATTTATACTATTATTCTAAAATTGTTAATTGTAGCAGAAAAACCATCAGTGCCGCGAATTCTAAAGGAAGGATTATGCGGTTATAGGTGTGGGAACCTCCTTGTTGATTTTAAAAAATTCTTGTATAATAAAGGAAGAAATAGCGTAATGTAAAAAGGACTACCTGATGTTACCGCATCAAGTAGTCAACAATAATAGTTGGTCCCTACAAGGGGATTGGCTGCAAGATAGTACTAACCCATCCGTGCCTGCAAACTCAAGGATGGGTTATTTTTTATTTACTGACGAAAGTATTGATACAATTAACGCTGCGAATTGAGTGTTTATTTTTGATTTTCACATTAATAAAGACTTGTTTTAATAGCGAAATTTCTTCCATTCTTCCTCGGATAAATCCTTCGGTTCAATTCCGCGTTCTTTACAATATTTATCCATATCTCGAACGCGGATTTTTGGAGCTTGACCTGGCGAAACATATACTCCATCTGGGTGCAATTGATCATATAGTTCCATATCTTTTGGGTTCGTCATGTCATTATCACAATCCCTTCTTGTTGCTAAGATTTCTCTTGATTTGGACATATTGTTACACCTCCTGGATAATAAGTATTCACTAGATTCTGTGAAGATTCCGTATCAAAAAAATAATAAGGCTGTCCTTCGAAAACATTGGCAAGTTTTGCACCTAGTTTTTCATAGTATGTTTCATTGATATTTAATTTCGCTATGAGACCTACGTATCCTTCAAAATTATGATATCGTTTTAAACTATAATCCATTGCAAAACACAAAAGGTGTATTCCTATTCCTTTATAAATTTGGGGACTGGCACTAGTTTTACAATGTGGAGCAGCCTCAACTAATTCAATATGAATTAATGCCCTATTGTGATCTTCTACAATTGCTAAAGCGCCTAATATATTTTTATTATCGCCTAAACGAAACATTCCAAACACCCTATTATGTTCATCTTGAAATATCTTAGACCATGTAAATGACCAACCATTTCTTTTAGTGAGTCCGTATTTGGATACATCCTTTTTAGTGAGTGCTTTAAAACATACTTCAAATTGCAAGCCTGTTTTAGTTTCTACAATCACTCCTGCCACATCCCACTTTCTATCATTATATTAGAATTATCCCGTAACGAGATTGTTAGATTGGAGATAAAAAATTGAGTAATTGATTTAACGATTAAATTTTTGCGTTAGATGATCTGTACTATCATTAAACTGTCCTAAACTTACCCCCATTCTAAATAGAGGAGTGAGCCAACCACCCTTGAGTTACCAAACTATTACATTTAAATTATAGCACGTACGTTCGTTTTTATGAATCCCAACTATATGACCAATTGTAAAATAGAGTTAAGTTTACTATTTTCCAATCTATAGAGGGAGAATCAGACCTAATAAAGAATAAATAAATATAGAAATCAACTAACAAGGATTGATCCCTTTGACAAATGAATTTACTAACAAAACAATAAATTACTATAATCAGAACGCATCGGCATTCACTTCAGATACCATTGCAGTAGATTTCGACGAAAAGCACAACGTACTCCTTAAATACCTTCAGCCAGGTGCACACATTCTAGATTTCGGTTGCGGTTCCGGAAGAGACAGCAAAGCCTTTCTCCAAAAAGGCTACCAAGTAACTGCTATCGATGGATCTAGTGAATTGTGTAAGATTGCAAGTGAGTATATTGGTCAAGAAGTGCAATGTAAGAAGTTCCATGAGCTAGATGAAGTGGAAGCCTTCGATGCAGTCTGGGCATGCGCATCTATTCTACATGTTCCGTCGACCGATTTGCCTCAAGTAATTGAAAATATAGAGAGGGCACTAAAGCCAGGCGGTTACTTCTATGTTTCATTTAAATATGGGGATTTCGAAGGGGAACGAAATGGAAGATACTTCACAAATCAAACTGAACAGAGTTTAGAAAAGTTATTGGAGCCTTTCACTCAACTGGAATTGATAGAAACATCCGTCACGCCTGATGTTAGAGTTGGGCGCGGAGATGAAATGTGGTTGAATGGAATTGTGAGAAAGAAATAGGAATAAATGAAGAACCCAGCAGTAAAACTGGGTTCTTTCTGCTAATTATCAAGTTTCCTTGCTTTCCGTTCAAAATATCGTTGCAGTCGATAATTACATATTTCCTCCACCCAGTTAAATAAAATGGATTCCATTTCAGTAGGCACTTCAATTTCAAATTTAAATTCTTTATTAACGAATGAAACAAGCCCTTTACTACTACCCGACCATTTCGTCATGGGCATTCGCTCTATTAGTGAAGTAACTTTTTTCAAATCATCAACAACTGGATCAATGTGCCTCCTAGTCTTTTCGGATAAAAATTGAATGAAGAATGGGGCAACTTCCTCCGCAGTAATCCCTCGATACCAGTTGGTTTTCCCACGTTCAAGCATTGCTTTTAAAACGACCATCTTATAACTTTTCGACATGGCGTTCTTTTCAATTTCATTTAACACATCAAAAAATCGATTAAATACCTCGGTTTCCTCTGAAGTTAGTTCTTCAGCTTCCATAAGCATCCCAACATAAGAACCAAACTCTCGTGATAGATTTAACTCCATCACATTACTCTTCAAGTACATTTCTAAATAAGTAGGTCGACGTCCGAGTTCCAACTTTAACTCAAAATAAGCATCTATGATTTGCTGGCGGTAGTTGCGATTTTTTCTCGCCATTTCTTCTAATAAATCAATCACATCCAAATCAAAATGCAAAACACAATCTGTCATTGGAATCGTTTCGACTTCATTGAACTTTAATCTTTCATTAGGTTTTAATTGTGGCTTAAAGATGCGCAACTTTCGATCCGCATTACGATAATTTCCAATACAATCGATGATTACACAATGTGATTTACCCTCAGCAATTCGCAGCCCACGACCTATTTGTTGAGTGAAAACAGCAATCGATTCAGTAGGACGTATGAATAACAATGTATCAACAGCAGGGATATCGACACCCTCATTAAACAAATCAACAGTAAAAATGATTTCTAAATCACCATTCGTAAACTCCGCAACTAAATTTTTGCGATCAGTTCTTGAATGACTACCAGTTAACACATCTGCATTGATGCCCCTAGATTGGAAATATAAACTTAAGAATTGGGCTTGTTTAATAGAAGAGCAAAAGGCGATTGTTTTAGATTGTTTATATTTCATCCATTCACTAAACACTTTCTCAATCACTCGATCTTGCAATTGACCCTTTAATAACTCTTCCTCGTCATAATGATTGCCTAGCCAGTTAATTTGAGAGTAATCAATCTCATCACGAATCCCATAATAATGAAATTGACTCAACCATTTTCGTGCAATGGCATCAAGAAAATGAATTTGAATGGCAACGTTCCCATCGCAAAGACTGTACACATCTTGATTATCCATCCGATCAGGTGTGGCAGTTATCCCGAGTAAAAACTGTGGCTTAAAATAATCAATCACACGGCTATACGTTTGAGCAACTGCATGATGGAACTCATCAATTACAATGAGATCAAAAGCATCCCTCGAAAATTTGTCTAAATGATATTTCTGCCCGAGAGTATAAACAGAAGCAAACACAAAGTCACTTTCCATATCCTTTTCATTGGCATTAAAAAAGCCTGATGATTTGGATGGATGAACATTAGCAAAAGCACTCTTTGCCTGTTGTAAGATTTCATCTCGGTGAGCGATAAATAATACACGTGTAAACTTGTTTGCAAAAAAAGCAGCAAGATAAGTTTTACCTAACCCCGTTGCAAGGACTGCTAAAGACTTGTCATATCCCTGCTCCATAGTTTCTTCCAAAGCAGACAAAGCAAGCTGTTGAGCAGGGCGAGGTTGGATAATATGGTATGGTTCCTGTTCCTCAGTCACTATAGAAGAGGGAGATTCTATCCCATACATTAAACTAGTTGATTCAGCTTGATCCCACTTAGCCGAGAAAGGTGTCACTTTATTTGCCTCGAT
Organism: Ureibacillus sp. MALMAid1270; assembly: GCF_049202975.1. NCBI lineage: Bacteria > Bacillati > Bacillota > Bacilli > Caryophanales > Caryophanaceae > Ureibacillus > Ureibacillus sp. MALMAid1270. Next base: position 63,809 of record NZ_JBMIRP010000020.1, read on the forward strand.
ATATTTCTCTTCATACAAATTTAAGGTTTCAATGTTTACGGGGATAGTGTTAGGGCTGTAGAAAAGCTTGTGAAACTCATCAATTGCCTGTTCAAATGTATCAGTATCCACTGTATGCAAATTCCACTCAATTCCATTTGTTATCGCTGACTTCGATAAATTAGATGAGCCGACAATTACATGTTGTGAATGACTCTCCCTAAATAAATACGCCTTTGGATGAAAAGATCGTCCATTCGACTGAAACATACGAATCTCCGCATTCGGCAATTGTTCATTTAACAGTCGGAGAGCCTCAGGTTGAGTGATGCACAAATAATCCCCAACAAGAAGCTGAATCTCACAACCTCTAGCCTGAGCCTTCTGCAAAGTCGGCAACATCAACTCAACCCCAGACTTCATGGCAAAAGCAGTAATCCAACAAATTTGAATAGCATCCTCTGCTAAATTGTTTAACTCATCTATTAAGCTGGAGGTGATTAGTTTCATATTTTTCATCCTCAAGATTTTATAGGCTAGTAAAATGTTATTAAAAGTACTGATAGTAGCCCTTGCTTTGATATTATATAATTGGAATATAAATGTAAAATTAACACCTTTAAAACTTATTAGAAAGGAGCAGAACTACATGGAGTTATCTATAATTATTCTATTTGTTATGGTTGTTGCAATGTTCGTACTTAGAATGAAATTCCCAGCCATCAAAGGAGCGATAGGTGAACGGTTTGTTAATAAAAAACTAAGTGAACTTGGCGCAAGCTACAGAGTATTTCATGATTTATATGTCCCAACTGAAAAAGGTGGAACAACGCAGGTCGATCACGTTGTTACATCCCCGTATGGCGTTTTTGTTATTGAAACCAAACATTATGACGGCTGGATACTTGGACAAGAAAATCAAAAGTACTGGACCCAAGTCATCTATAAACGGAAAGAGAAATTATACAATCCAATCTGGCAAAACTATGGCCACATTCAAGCTATCAAGAAATACATAGGAAAAGAAGAATTTGAACCAATCCACTCCATCATCGCATTTTCATCACAATCTACCTTCAAATTCAAAGAAAACTTTAAATCAGCTAAAGTCATCCAGTTCCCACAATTACTAAAAGTCATCAAAGAATGGAATGAAATCAAAATAAGTGAATTTGAATTGAAACAAATTAACCGAGCACTTGAAAGCTTGCTTGTTGAAGATAAAAAAGAAAAGAAGCGACTGCAAAAACAACATGTACAATCATTGAAAACCAATCTGAAAAATCAAAAAGTGAAGGAAGCCGAAAGTATTAAGCAAAATCGTTGCCCGAAATGTGGAGGAGAGTTGTCTCTTAAGAAGGGGAAGTATGGTTCGTTTTATGGGTGTGGAAATTATCCGAGGTGTAGATACACGAAAAAAGTTTAGTAAAATTAGTAGATGAGAAACAATCAACGAAAGAAGAACAAAGTTAAAAACATATTGAAGAATATGATTATAGATTATGATAATACATTTGTCTTTTTAAAAAGAACCGTTCCCATATAGAGACTACAAGCAGTCCAATTTGGAGAACGGTTCTTATATTCATTTGAACAAACTATGCATACTGTCTAGCTGTTTCTAAAATTTGTTCTTTAAAATCAATTAAATCAATAGGTTCATTAAATTCTATTGTAGTACGTTCTTTGTCAGTTCCAGCATCATTTAACACAATGTAGTTACGATTTTCGTTAAAATACACTCGAAGTATCCATCTGCGTATACTGTCATCAATTAAAATATTGAAATAGCTACGGTTATCACGATAGAAAACTCGGTTTGGAGAAATTACGTCTTTTAATATCACCTTTACAACCGAGTATGTTTCTAATTCTTCCAAGGTTGTAACTATGGTGTTTGTTTCGTCAGCTTGTTTTTCGGTTTCTATTCCATTGTCACTTGTCAATTCTTCCTTTGGATCAGGAAGCGTAATATTAATTTTATTATCACCAGTAGATTTTAAAGCCGCGTTCAGTTTATCGTTTACTTGTTCATTAATTATCTGTTTTAATCCTTTAGCGATAATTGGAGAGAACTTTTCAATAGTATTTTTTGTTTTCACACCGTCATAAATTTGGTTAACTAGATATCTGATAAAATCTTCACCTGGGTTTTCAAATTGCTCAGATAAATATAATTTTAAGGCACTCAAATATTTTAGTTCTGAAGCAGCGCTAGAAATATTCTCAACATCAAATGTTTCTTTTCTGAATTTGGCAATTTCTTGAACCTGGCTATCACGTAGTTCATTAATATTAAAAATGAAGAATGGCGTTGTATCCATTTTATTTGTCTCTTCTAAATCAGTGAAAAATTTATATTCAACCCCATTAGTTAAGATACCGAACTTGGCTGAAGTTGTCCCAAAATAACGGAAAAGCTGTGAATCATGTTTAGTAAGTTTCTCGTTAATACTCTTACATTCAATTAATATAATAGGCTCTCCATCCATTAAAATCGCATAATCCACTTTTTCTCCCTTTTTGATACCAACGTCCGCAGTAAATTCAGGACAGAACTCTAAAGGATTGAACACATCATAACCTAAAAGTTGAAAAAAAGGCATTACGATTGCTGTTTTTGTAGCTTCCTCAGTTGAAATGGAATCTCTTAATGTACCAATACGTTTTGCTAAATTTTTTAACTGTTCTGCAAATTGCTCCAATGTTTATCCCTCCTATTTTAGGTGGGATTTTTTAATGTTCATTTTTTTAAAACTGGAAATTAATTATCAAAATATTTTCACGAATTCGACAAGAAACACTTGACTTTTCAAAAACACCACAATAATCGCCGGTGAAGGGATTATTT
>NZ_JBMIRP010000021.1:0-37170 GCF_049202975.1 Ureibacillus sp. MALMAid1270
TTAAATCAGTTAGATATAGAACTAGAGAAAAGAGGACACAAGTTTGTTCGTTTTGCGGATGATTTCTGCATATACGTTAAAAGTAAACGAGCTGGTGAACGTGTTCTTGAGAGCGTTACAAAGTTTTTGGAGAATGAATTAAAGCTGACAGTTAATAAAACTAAAAGTGAAGTAGGGTCTCCGACCAAACTTAAATTTTTAGGGTTCTGTATTCATAGTACTTCCAAAGGTATAGGATGTAGACCTCACTATTCTGCGAAGAAAAGATTCAAAGACAAAATTAAATATAAAACCAGACGAAATAGGACGGGGAGCTTTGAAGATATTGCCAAAGAAATAAATGAAGTGACAGTTGGTTGGATAAATTACTATGGCATTAGCTATATGAAAAAGTTCATTAAGGAAATAGGAATGTGGCTAAATCATCGATTAAGACAACTTATCTGGAAAAGATGGAAGAAAACTAGAACGAAATACTATCAGCTTAGAAGATTAGGTATTCAACATGATGAAGCCTGGAAATTAGCAAATACCCGTAAGGGATATTGGAGAATCTCAAGAAGTGAAACCTTACAAAAAGCAATTAAAATAAATACGCTCATTAAGTGGGGAATAAAAGACCTTAATTTCTTATATGAGCGTCGATACTTAAGTTATTGAACCGCCGTATACGGAACCGTACGTACTGGTGGTGTGAGAGGTCGACTAGTCAATTAATGACTAGTCTCCTACTCGATTATTGTGTGCTGGGCAAGAAGAATAGCAAGCTGTATAAGGGGAGTTGAGAGGTAAATCGAATGCTAACAGTCCTTCATTAATTCTCTATTACAAAATTTACTACTATAAAATAATATAAATCTCTTATATAATTTAATAGATATCAAAAAACTATTAGATTTGAGGCGATTATATTGCAGAAAATCAATAAATATATACAAAATACTTTAGTTGCGATCATGATGGCCTGTTCTATCACTGCATTATTTAGCTCAACATCATTCGCTTGGGCAAAAATTGAATTCATACAAATTCCAATTCTATTTATTATAAATTTCATAATTTCATTATTTATCGCTGAAGATGTTCGAAATAGCTTTAAAAAAGTATTGCGATTTGAAAAAAGAGCAGACAAACGACCAATTTGGGAAGTCGGAGTCGGTATGATTTTCTTCTTTGTACAAATTGGATTAGTCGAAGTATTTTTCCGTTCATTAATGACACCAGATCTAGGTGGTATGCCGCTTTATATTGTGTTCTCATTTATGAACGCCTTTTTAGCAACGGTTATTTACGAAGAAATCGTCTATGCTTCAATCGCTAAACCAGGTAACCCTAACAAAACAACTGTTAAATAACGTTGTACCTAATAAATCATAGAATTGACGTCCAAAATAACACGTATTCATCGAATAAGATGGATACGTGTTTTATAATAGAATTAAATGTGTTTTCACGTTAAAGTAAAACTATGAATGAGACTTGTACATACGTGACAAAAAGGAGATTACAATGGCAAAAGAAAAATTACTATTACTCGATGGAAATAGTTTAGCTTATCGTGCGTTTTTTGCATTACCACTCTTAACAAATGATAGTGGAATTCATACAAATGCAGTTTATGGCTTTACGACAATGCTTCAAAAAATCTTAGAAGAAGAAAAACCGACAAAAATGCTAGTTGCCTTTGATGCTGGAAAAACAACATTCCGACATGAGTCTTTTGACGAATATAAAGGTGGACGTCAAAAAACACCACCGGAATTATCAGAGCAATTTCCTTACCTAAGAAAATTAATCGACGCTTATCAAATTAAACGTTATGAGCTTCCAATGTATGAAGCGGATGATATTATCGGAACTTTAGCTAAACAAGCGGAAAAAGATAATATGGAAGTCATCATCGTTTCGGGAGATAAAGACTTAACACAACTTGCAACAGATAAAGTAACAGTATATATAACGAGAAAAGGTATGACGGATATTGAGCAATATACACCAGCTCATATTGAAGAGAAGTACGGACTTACACCTGAACAAATTATCGATATGAAAGGTCTTATGGGTGATACTTCGGATAATATTCCAGGTGTTCCTGGAGTTGGTGAAAAAACTGCAATTAAATTGTTAAAAGAGTATAGCACTGTGGAGAATCTATACGAAAATATAGAAGGTATGAAAGCTTCAAAATTGAAAGAAAAGCTTATTGCGAATGAAGAACAAGCAAAAATGTCTAAAAAGCTTGCGACTATCTTTACAGAAGCACCGATAGAGATTACTCTTGCAGATTTGGATTACCCAGGTCCCGACGAACAAGAGGTATTAAATGTATGGCAGGAATTATCCTTCAAGTCCCTTATTGAAAAAAGTAACTTTGAGGTAGAAGAAAAGGAAACTGCTGCTCTTGAATTTGAAATAGTTGAAAACGTAACTTCTGATTTATTAAAAGATGTTATGGCCGTTCATCTAGAAATTGAAAATGAACATTACCATTCATGTCGATTATTTGGACTAGCATTTACTGATGGGACAAAAACGTTCTATGTTCCATTCGAAGCAATGCAACAAAACGAAGTCATTAAATCTTGGTTAGAAGATGACTCAAAGAAAAAATATATGTCGGATAGTAAAGCTGCTCAAGCAATTTTAAAACGAAATGGTATTGAGCTAGCAGGTGTTGAATTTGATTTACTTTTAGCTTCCTATATCGTTAACCCTTCAATTTCTGGAGATGACGTAGCTACACTTGCGAAAGAATTTAATTTTACTGACGTACAAGCAAATGAAACAATCTACGGTAAAGGTGCAAAATGGTCGATTCCAGATGTAAAAGTACTTGCAGAACACGTTAGCCGTAAAGCTTTTGCTATTTGGAAGCTACAACCAATTGTTGAAGATAAATTAAAAGAAAATGAACAATTCGATTTATATTATGATTTAGAATTACCTCTTGCAGCTATTTTAGGAAAAATGGAAAGTGAAGGAATTAAAGTTGATTTTGCTACATTAGAAAAAATGGGCGAAGAATTAACGCAGAAAATTTCACAGCTTGAAGAAGAAATTTACAAACTAGCTGGAGAAAAATTTAATATTAACTCTCCAAAACAATTAGGTGTTATTTTATTTGAAAAACTTGAGCTACCAGCAATTAAGAAAACGAAGACAGGTTATTCTACTGCAGCTGATGTATTAGAAAAATTAAAATCAAAACATCAAATTGTAGCTAGCATTTTAGATTATCGTACACTTGCGAAACTACAATCGACTTATATTGAAGGATTAATGAAGGAAATTCACAAAGATGATAGTAAAGTGCATACAAGATATCAACAAGCACTTACTGCAACAGGAAGACTTAGCTCTACTGATCCGAATCTGCAAAATATCCCGATTCGATTAGAAGAAGGACGTCGTATTAGACAAGCATTTACACCATCTCAAGATGGATGGGTATTGTTCGCGTCCGACTATTCACAAATTGAACTTCGAGTGCTTGCGCATTATTCAAAAGATGAAGGACTAATTGAAGCCTTTAATGAAGGAATGGATATCCATACAAAGACAGCGATGGATGTATTCCATGTATCGGCTGATGAAGTTACATCTAATATGCGCCGTACTGCTAAAGCTGTAAACTTTGGTATTGTATATGGTATTAGTGATTACGGACTTTCTCAAAGTTTAGATATTACACGTAAAGAAGCTGGTGAATTTATTGAAAGATATTTAACTAGTTTCCCGGGTGTAAAAGAATATATGGACTCCATTGTACAGCAAGCAAAATTAAATGGTTATGTAACGACAATTTTAAATCGCCGTCGTTATTTACCTGATATTACAAGTTCAAACTTTAACTTACGTAGTTTTGCAGAACGTACTGCAATGAACACGCCAATACAAGGTAGCGCAGCAGACATTATTAAAAAAGCGATGATCGATATGGATGCTCGCTTAAAAGAAGAAGGCTTAAAAACGAAGATGTTACTACAAGTACACGATGAATTAATCTTCGAAGCACCAAAAGAAGAAATCGAAATTTTAGAACGTATTGTTCCAGAAGTAATGGAAAATGCAATCCAACTATTAGTACCATTAAAAGTGGAATATTCGTATGGGAATACATGGTACGACGCAAAGTAAGGAAGTGATCAGATGCCTGAATTACCAGAAGTAGAAGGTGTCGTCCGCGAACTAGCACCAGCTGTAGAAGGTAAAACTGTTAAAAAAGTAGAGTTTTCGAAAACGGTTTATGAATCTTGTGCAGCTGGTAAGCAATGTATTGTAAAAAATTTAGAGCCATCTTTTTTAGAAGAAGCTATGCAGGATATGTTCATTAAAAAAGTAACGAGAAGATCCAAATATATTTATTTTGAAGTAGAAAAAAATCATCAACCATTTTTATTTGTAAATCATTTAGGAATGACTGGTGCATGGTTCGTTGTTCATAGTTTGAATGAAATTCATGAAGAAAAATTCAGAAAGCACGTGCATGCTGTTTTCACTTTAGATTCAGGAGAATTACTAGTCTTTTCTGATATAAGACGATTTGGTGAGATGCGATTATTAACAACTTTAGAAGACCACCCACCACTATTAGAAATGGCTCCTGAACCATTTGATGAAGAGGCATGTACCTATTTTTTAGAGAAATGTAAATTGCCTAAATACCAATCAAAACCAATTAAAGAAGTCATTATGGATGGGCAAGTCATTTCTGGTTGTGGCAACATTTATGCAACAGAAGCATTGTTTAAAATGGGGATCTATCCTGCTAGAAAAGTTAGTCGAATTAGTAAAGAACGTAAAATTCAATTGTTTGAAACGATCCGAGATATTCTTCGTGAAAGCATTGAAAATGGTGGTTCTACTATTTCAGATTATCGAAATATAAATGGTGAAGCAGGTGGTATGCAACACCGTTTAAAAATGTATGGAAAAAAACAATGCAGTGCATGTGGCTCAATTACGAAATCGATGACTATTGGTGGGCGGACTTCTGTTTATTGTCCTCAATGTCAACACTAAAAAGGTGTGTTTACGAGAATGATTATTGGATTAACGGGAAGTATTGCTAGTGGGAAAAGTACTGTAGCTAAGATGTTAAAAGAATACGGATTACCGATTGTAGATGCAGATGTAGTTGCGCGAGTTGTCGTGGAACCTGGAACGGAAACATTAGCAAAAATCGCTGAGGCTTTCGGACAAGACGTAATCACTGAAAACGGCGAGATGGATCGGGCAAAAGTAGGATCTATCATTTTCAATGATGAAACAAAACGCAAAGTGCTTAACGAAATTATTCACCCAGCTATTCGTGCAGAAATGTTACGTCAGCGAGATGAGCATTTAGCAAATGGTGCGAAAACGGTAATTATGGATATTCCATTATTGTTTGAGAGTAAGTTACAACATTTTGTTGAGAAAATTTTAGTTGTCACTGTATCGGAAGAAACACAACTAAAACGTTTGATGGAAAGAAATAATTTAAGTAAAGAAGAGGCCATTGCGCGCATAAGCTCCCAACTCCCTTTATCTGAAAAAGAAAACGGTGCAGATGCGGTAATTGATAATAATGGTTCATTTGAAGAAACCCAAAAACAACTTGAAACAATCTTACGTAATTGGGAAGTCATTTAATAGTTAAAATAACATAGATAAATTTAAGGTCGGCTTATGCCGGCCTTTTTTTAAAAAATTTCATTATTTTACATAAAAGTAAAACGTATGAACTTTGAGCTTCGTCTATTCATTAAAGGCAGGAAGGAGGATTGTATATGAATAAAGTTTTGGATGAGCGGGATTTTCAACAAATCATGCACGAGCATGCCGATTATTTATTAAGATTAGCATTCCTTTACGTAAAAGACTGGCCTGCTGCTGAAGATATTGTTCAAGATGTATTTATCACATATTATCAAAAGTTTGAGCAGTTTGAAGAACGCTCATCGGTTAAAACCTATTTATCAAAAATTACTGTAAACAAATGCAAAGACTACTTAAAAAGTTGGCGATACCGAATGCAAGTCTTAACAAATAGTTTTTCGGTTAGACCGAAAAACAATCCAAATAGATTAGTTGAGAAAGATGAAAGATTAGAGCTTGCAAAAGCGGTATTGCAGTTACCTTTAAAATATCGAGAAGTGATCATTTATTATTATTTCGAGGAATTATCTTTAATTGAAGTAGCACAACAATTAAATCTATCAGAAAACACAGTTAAAACGCGACTTCGTAAAGCTCGTATTCTCTTAAAAGATGAATTGAAAAACAATCAATGGGAGGTGCTTCTCCATGAATGAAATAAAAAAACAGCTACTTGCTAAGATGGGCGATACTACTGAAAAAAAATATAGTGTAATCAAACGTGTGAATGATTCGCTTGATTCTAAACCTCAAAAAGTGAAGAAATTTGCTTGGGGTTATTATATAACATTCGCCTCTTTCGTAGGAATATTCATTTTAGGTCTCATATTCTTACCAAATTTGTTGAATGAACAATCGGCAATCAATGATGAAGATCCTTCGGAAGTTGACCCAGTAACTGATCCAATGGATGATACTGGTTATTACGAAGAACTTAAACAATTCTTTCCACCTGATGGTACCGTCGCAACCTATGATGTTGTCGACTTTTATGCTACTGGTTCGATTGTGACAACGAAATGGTTAAGTGATCGATATGTACTACAAGTTAGTAAAGGAATTAATTGTCCTGAGTGTAGTAAAGATGGAAAAGGCTTAATTTATCGAATAACAAATGAGCAAATTGAATTAATTAATGATGGGGATTCACGGGAAGATTGGACAATTGAAGAGTTAGATTCATTACCAACTCTATCTGTAATTTTTAAAGCACCAATTGAAGTCGGCACACAGTTTAATGGATTACAAATTACGAGTACAAATGCAACAGTATCTACTAAATATGGTGATTTTACGAATGCCATTTTAATTGAAGAAATTGAGGGTTACGAATATGAATATGCAGTTGATGATGAGTTCGATTTTAAAAAATATTATGTTCCTGGATACGGAATTGTAAAAACAGATGTTAATAGTCAGCATTCAGGAAGTTCTGAACTTGTTTCCATTTCTTTCGGCAACGAAATATCACAAGAAAACGACTACAGTGACCTTTTAAAATCCTACTTCTTCCCACCTGAAGATTTAGACTTATTTTTCATTGGTGGTTTTGAAAATAGTGGGGTAAAAGTTCAAACTAAATGGCTAAGTGAAAAATTTGTTCAGCAAATTTCATATCACGGCGGCGGTACTATAGAAAAAATATATAAAATAACAAACAATCAAATTGAGATCATTTATGAAACTATGATTGATGGATCTACACCTTCAAACATGACAATAGGGGAATTAGAACAATTGCCAACAATAGACATTGTTATGAAAGCTCCGTTTACTGTAGGAGATGTATTTGGTGAGTATACATTGATTGATACGAATGGTGAAGTAGGAACGATGTATTCCACATTTGAAAATGTAATAGTATTAGAATCAGAAACAGAAAACTACCTTTCAAGGAAATACTATGCTATTGGATTTGGCGAAGTGAAGATTGAATCTATGTTTTATAATGAAGAAACTGGGCAATATGAAGAAGGAGTTACGACAGAACTTTCATCCATTGACCAAATCATGAATGAAGTAGTTGGTAATTATCTCTTTAGAGTATTTGAAGAAGAACAGTACAACTATAACTCAATTGATGAAGATGAAATTTCACCTTTAAATACAAAGCGAGCAATTCTTCACGGTAGAGCTGATTTTGAAGGATTAAATCGTCTTGTAATAGAAGATTTAGAAACAGGCAAATTTACAATTTATAAATATCGATACGAAGGTGAACAAAATACACCAAAGGATATCAAATGGATTGACGAAGAAAGACTATTTGTCATTATAGGATATGGATACGGTACTATAACGAAGGGTGGTTCCCTGTATATACTAAACGTAAAAGACCATTCCATCACACCAGTTTTTGAAAACATATTTGAAAATAATGGCAAAGAAGAAATAATGTCAATTGAAGCAAATGGTGACGGAACATTCACGTACAAAAAACATATCTATGATGACGCTGAATTTAATGTTGGTCATATTGAAGAAGGTTCGATTACTCCATAAATTAATCAGATAACTAAAACTTGGTTCCTAAAAAGGAGCCAAGTTTTTTTATTTTTTAACATAAAGAACGCTGTTTTAACAAATTCTTAACATAGAGCAGCATTTTATTATGTGAAATAATATGTTCACATTCAATTTAATGTGTTATACTATTTTGGAGAAAAGTAAAACATAATATGATAACCAATCACAGGAGGCTTTTAAACTTATGACAGTTTCTATTGCAATTAATGGTTTTGGCCGTATTGGCCGTATGGTATTCCGTCAAGCAATCGTTCAAGACGATTTAAATATTGTAGCAGTAAATGCAAGTTACCCAGCTGAAACATTAGCACATTTAATTAAGTATGACACTAATCACGGTAAATTTGAAGGTACGATTGAAGTAGCTGAAAACGCTTTAATCGTAAATGGCAAACATATCGTACTACTTAGCGAGCGTGATCCATTACAATTACCTTGGAAAGATATGGGCGTTGATATCGTTATTGAAGCTACAGGTAAATTTAATGAGAGAGACAAAGCTGCTAAGCATTTAGAAGCTGGTGCGAAAAAAGTAATTTTAACAGCTCCAGGTAAAAATGAAGATGTAACAATTGTTATGGGTGTTAATGATGAATTGTTAGATGTTAACAATCACCATGTTATTTCAAATGCCTCTTGTACGACTAACTGTTTAGCTCCTGTAGCTAAAGTTCTAAATGATACATTCGGAATTGAAAATGGTTTAATGACAACTGTACATGCTTATACAAACGACCAAAAAAATATCGACAATCCACATAAAGATTTACGCCGTGCGCGTGCTGCTGCAGAGTCAATTATCCCTACTTCAACTGGGGCTGCAAAAGCATTAGCATTAGTATTACCTGAGTTAAAAGGTAAAATCCACGGTTTAGCTTTACGTGTACCAACTCCTAACGTATCTTTAGTTGACCTTGTTGTAGATTTACAAAAAGATGTTACTGTAGAAGAAGTGAATGAAGCATTCATCAAAGCTGCTGAAGGTCCAATGAAAGGCATTTTAAACTTCACTACAGAACCTTTAGTATCAAGTGATTACAATACAACAACTTACTCTTCAACAATTGATGGTCCGTTAACGATGGTTATGGGCACAAGAAAAGTTAAGGTATTAGCTTGGTACGATAATGAGTGGGGTTACTCAGCACGTGTAGTTGACTTAACGAAAAAAGTGGTAAATCAATTAAAAACTGCTGTTACAAATTAATATCGTTTCATCGAATATATATTGCCGGTTCAATTTTCATTGAACCGGATTTTTCATTTCCATCATTTTATCCTATAAAAATAGTAAAAAATCATATATAATAAACCTCTGCAAAAGAAACGAAAGTGTATTTTTTATATAGATTAATATTTGATATAATAGTATTACGATACTAGAGAAATAGGAGTTTAAAAACTATGAGATGTCCAGCTTGTCAATTTAACGGTACGCGAGTTGTAGATTCAAGACCTGTTGATGACAATAAAGAAATTCGTAGACGTAGAGAATGTGAATCGTGCTCATATCGTTTTACTACTTTTGAGAGAATTGAAGAGACGCCTTTAATCGTTGTGAAAAAAGACGGATCGAGGGAAGAGTTTAGTAGAGAAAAGATATTGCGCGGTCTTATTCGAGCATGCGAAAAACGACCAGTTCCATTAAGTAGACTTGAAGAAATCGTGATCGAAATTGAAAAGCAACTTAGACGAATTGGATACGCGGAAGTTCATTCTGATGCTGTTGGAGAAATGGTAATGGATCACTTAGCGAAAGTTGATGAAGTGGCTTACGTACGTTTTGCATCTGTTTACCGACAATTTAAAGATATCAATGTCTTTATTCAAGAACTAAAAGAAATTTTACACAGACAATCAGACGTGAAGTAATAATTTGGGAGGGAATTGTTGAATGGTTCATTTGTATAAAGAATTACAACCTGCGGATCATTTTGAAATAAGTATCCCTCAGTTTTTATCTGCACATGAGCGTCAACTTATTACATTATTTTATCAGCCATTAACAGGGTTAGAGGCAATTTGTTTCTACAATACACTTTGGGCTGAAGGTGAAGAAGGTTCAAACATTACATTTAATCATTATCATTTAATGAATGTTTTAAATATGCCGATTGGGAAAGTATTTGAAGCGCGAATCACATTAGAAGCGATTGGTTTATTGCGAACTTATCGTAAAGATACGATCGATGGCCGTTCGTTTATATATGAGTTAATGCGTCCAATTGAAGCGCAAAGTTTTTTCCAAGATCCATTACTATCAATGTTTTTATATAGCAAGATTGGTGAACAGGCTTATCGTAATTTAAAAACGCGTTATTTAAAGCCAAATAAAACTGAATCTTATACAGAAGTTTCTCGTACTTTCGTTGACGTTTTTAAACCTGTACATAAGAACGTACCAAAAGATTTACAAGTGAGCGGTACAACTAGAAAAAAAGATGTTCCTTTCTATTATCATCAATTTGATTTCAATCTTTTATTTTCCGGTTTGTCTGAACATTTAGTTCCTACCAGTGCAATTACACCAGAAGTTCGAGAATCTATTGCGAAACTTGCTTTTTTATATCAGTTAACACCTCTAGATATGCAAAAAGTAGTTATTCTAGCGATAGATGAAAATTTAAAAATAGAAGATGAACGTTTAAAAAAAGCTGCACTTGAATATTATCAGTTAACGATTTCGAAGGATTTACCAAATTTCTCAAAAACTTTTGAAGAGTCAAAACAGGAAAAAGAAAGTACTCCTTCCAAAGAACAAGAGTTACTACACTACTATGAAACAACAAGTCCAATTGACCATTTAAGAAATTTAAATAATGGGAAAGAACCGACTCCTTATATTCGTGAATTAGTCGAAAATTTATTCATTAAACACGGCATGAATCCTGGTGTAGTAAATGTTTTAATCGACTACGTGATGTTACAAACTGACAAAAAACTGCCTAAAAACTTTGTTGAGACGATTGCAGACCATTGGAATCGAAAAAATATCCGAACTGCTCAAGAAGCGATGGAGTTTGCTCGTTTAGAACACGACAAATATAATAATAAAACACCGCAACAGCCTGAATTAATACAAGTGAAAAATCCATATGATTCATTTAATGTTTATGAATTTTTAAAATATATCAATGAAGGAAAAGAACCATTTGATTATATTGTAAAAATTGCGGATTCATTGGTGAAATATCATGGTTTATCTGTACCGGTTGTCAATGTTTTAATGGAATATGCAATTAAACAGACAGATGGGAAAGTAAGTAAGAAGTTTGTTGAGACAATTGCTAGCAACTGGATCACGCTAAATATTCAAACATCAGATGATGCGTTAGCTCAAATTCAGAAAACAAAAGATGAAAAACAATCGAAGAGAGAATTGCTGTTTAATGCTAGAATTACGAATGAGAATATACAACAATTCACAGCTATTCCAGAAGATTTAGATGAAGATTATCAATACTACGAATCGACTCCACCATATCAGTTCTTAAAAAATTATTATAAAGGGAACGAACCATTCCCAATGACGGTTAAATTGGCAGAGGATCTAGTCATTGTATATGGCTTGCCAGTTGGTGTAGTTAATGTATTAACTGAATATGTATTAACTACACAAAATGGTCAATTCCCGAAACGACTTGTTGATACGATTGCAAGTAGTTGGAGACAATTAGGAATTCAAACGGCACAAGGCGCAATTGACTATGTACTTCAACAAAAAGAAGCAAAAGATCTGCATAGTAAACTGGGATATGTTCCTAAAATTACGCCAGAGTCTATTATTAAAGTGGAGACAGTACGAAAAGAATGGCAAGGTTATGCTAGTCTAACGCCATATGAATTCTTAAAGCATCTTAATAAGGGAATGGAACCACTTTCTTCACATGTTCGTCTTGCTGAAAGCTTAGTTTTAAAATTCGGATTAACAGTTGGTGTAACGAACGTGTTAATTGAATATGTGTATTCTTTAAAGTCAGGACAATTGCCAAAGAAATATGTTGAAGTAATTGCAAATGATTGGAGAAATAAACAAATTCAAACTGTTGAACAAGCTAAAAATAATATAGAGAACCAAGAAAAGAAAGTAGAAATGCGAGAGAAAGTTGGTTATATTCCAACTATTACTGAAGATGGGCTAAACCGACTTAACAAAGAACGCAATATTGACCCTATGTATTCAAAATATGAATCTGTTACGCCATATCAATTCTTAAAGAATTTGAATAATGGGATCGAACCTTACGGACAACACGTTCGATTAGCTGAATCGCTTGTACATCGATTTGACTTACCTGTTGGTGTCGCAAACGTATTAATTGAATATGTTTTAGAAGTAAATGATGGGAAACTACCGACAAAATTCACTGAAACGATTGCTGCTGATTGGCGATACAAAGGTGTCATAGGTACTGGTCAAGCACTTGAAATTGCAAAAGAGTCCGTAGAAAGTCGTAAGCAAAGACAGTTAAATAAAGAACTGAATCCTTTCGGTGCAAAACAAGTTATGCCATTACCAAAATGGTATAATGATCGAAATAAGTCACCAGAAGAACATCAACTAGAGCATGATGAACAAATTGACTTTGAAAAAGAGCGAAAGCGCATTTTAGAAAAGCTTGGGAATAAGAATTAGTAGGTGAGGAAAATCGAACCAATAAGTGAAGCACTAAAACGAGTAGCAAACATCCCTTCATTTCAAGAACGTTATGAGAAGATGAAAATGGAAATATTGGGACATCCGGAAATCCAACAGCTACTAAGTGATAGTAATTTAGAAATAACCGAACAGTTTATCCAACAAAATTTGCCGACATTTCATGAATATATCAATCAATCCCATACTTGCTGTGGTGCACAGGGGACTGACCAGTGTACAAATTATTTAAATGGTTTTCTCCCAACGATTGCTATTAGAAATGGGAAGGTTGAATTAAACTATGTGCCATGTCAGCAAAAACTGATTGAAGACGAACAGCGTGAAGTGAAACGCATGTTAAGAAGCTTCCATATCTCTTCGGATATATTAAACGCTAGTCTTAGCAATATGGATATGGATTCAAAAGCTCGTTTAGAAATCGCAGAATATGCGACAGATTTTATAAACGAATATAAAGAAACAAATACTCTTCCGAGAAAAGGGTTATACTTACATGGATTGTATGGCACAGGTAAATCTTATATTTTAGGCGCATTAGCAAATGAATTTACCAAGCTGAAAATTCAAACAGCCATACTTTTCGTACCCGAATTTTTCAGAGAGTTAAAGTCTAGCTTAAATGATGGTACCTACGAAGAAAAGGTAGATTTTATTAAAAAAGTGCCGATATTAATGCTAGATGATTTAGGTGCGGAATCTAATTCTGAATGGACTCGCGATGAAATATTATCTTCGATATTAAATTATCGTATGAGCCAGCATCTACCGATTTTTGTATCTTCGAATTTAAATTACGAGGAATTAGAAAGATTTTATAGTCGTATAACAAAAGGGGATATTGATCCGATTAAGGGATCTAGAATCGTCCAAAGAATTATGGCGATGACTTATCCATTTGAACTAATAACAAATCGAAAACGTCAATAAATTTTTTCTAGTTGCATTTTTCAAAATTCGAGCGTATACTACGTTAATAGTTATTATCATAAATTTTATTATCCATGCTTTGATGAGGACAACAAGTTTGTGAAGCGTACTTTTAGAGAGGGGAGTCTTGGCTGTAAGCTTCCTAGTAACGGCACATTCTTTACTACCTCGGAGCATTAGCGGGGCCAATCCGCTAACGTTAATCGGTACGTTAACCGACCTAGAGCTTCGTCTGAAACTATTACGTTTCGGAAGGAAGAAGGGTGGAACCACGAGCTAACGCGTCGTCCCTTTACCAGGGATGGCGCTTTTTTGTTTTTCTTTCATTCCTCCCAAAAGAGTCAAGTTATGTGTGAATTTCAATCTATTTTAGATTGAACTTGAAAAAATACAAAAAGGAGAGAACAACATGTCAGAAATTATTAAGTTAACATTCCCAGATGGCGCTGTAAAGGAGTTTGCGCGCGGAACAACAACTGAAGACGTAGCAGCTTCTATTAGCCCTGGTCTCCGTAAAAAAGCATTAGCAGGTAAAGTGAATGGTGAGTTAATCGACCTAAAAACACCGATCGAGGTAGATGGTTCAATTGCAATCGTGACTCCAGAATCTGAAGAGGCACTTGAAATTTTACGTCACTCAACAGCACACTTAACAGCACAAGCACTAAAACGTTTATACCCTGGCATTAAATTAGGAATTGGTCCAGTTATCGAAGGTGGGTTCTACTATGATGTTGACGCTCCAGAACCAATTTCTGCTGATGATTTCCCGAAAATCGAAAAAGAAATGAAAAAAATCATTTCAGAAAATCTTGAGATCGAACGTAGAAACGTTTCTCGTGATGAAGCACAAAAAATCTATGAAGAAGTAGGCGACGAATATAAATTAGAACTTCTTGAAGCAATTCCTGCTGATGAGCAAGTCTCAATTTATTATCAAGGTGAATTTTTCGATTTATGCCGTGGTATCCACGTACCATCAACTGGTAAGTTAAAAGAATTTAAATTATTAAGCCTTGCTGGTGCTTACTGGCGCGGTAACTCTGATAATAAAATGCTTCAACGTATTTATGGTACTGCCTTCTTCAAAAAAGAAGATTTAGAACACCATTTAAAAATGCTTGAAGAAGCAAAAGAACGTGACCACCGTAAAATTGGTAAAGAATTAGAATTATTTACTTTATCACAAACAGTAGGTCAAGGCTTACCATTATGGTTACCAAACGGTGCAACAATTCGTCGTATTATTGAGCGTTACATCGTTGATAAAGAAGTAAAACTTGGATATAAACACGTATACACACCCGTACTAGGTTCGAAAAGATTATACGAAACTTCTGGTCACTGGGATCACTACCAAGAAGATATGTTCCCACCAATGGAAATGGATAACGAAACATTAGTTTTACGTCCGATGAACTGTCCACACCACATGGAAGTTTACAAATCATCGATGCATTCTTACCGTCAATTACCAATTCGTATTGGTGAATTAGGAACAATGCACCGTTATGAAAGCTCAGGTGGTCTTTCAGGTTTACAACGTGTACGTGGGATGACTTTAAATGATGCGCATATCTTCGTACGTCCTGACCAAATTAAAGAAGAATTCAAACGTGTTGTTGAATTAATTTTAGATGTATATAAAGATTTTGATTTAAATGATTATAAATTCCGCTTATCTTACCGTGATCCTCAAGATACAGAAAAATATTTTGATGATGACGCAATGTGGGAAAAAGCGCAAAGCATGTTAAAAGAAGCAATGGATGACCTTGGCTTAGATTATTTTGAAGCTGAAGGTGAAGCGGCATTCTACGGGCCGAAATTAGACGTACAAGTAAAAACTGCAATTGGTAAAGAAGAAACATTATCAACAGTTCAACTTGACTTCTTATTACCAGAACGTTTTGATTTAACATATGTTGGTGAAGATGGAAAACAACATCGCCCAGTTGTTATCCACCGTGGTGTTGTATCTACAATGGAACGTTTTGTTGCTTTCTTAATCGAAGAATACAAAGGAGCATTCCCAACATGGTTAGCACCTGTTCAAGTGGAAGTTATCCCAGTTTCAAATGAAGTACATTATGACTATGCTCGTAATGTCGTTGAAAAATTACAAGCAGCTGGACTTCGTGTAGAAATGGATGACCGTGAAGAAAAACTAGGTTACAAAATTCGTGAAGCACAAATGAAGAAAATCCCTTACATGCTTGTACTAGGTGACAAAGAAATGGAAGCTAATTCTGTAAACGTACGTCGCTACGGTTCACAAGATTCAGAAACAGTGGCATTAGATGAATTCGTAAATAATTTAGTTGCTGAAGCACGAAAATAATAATTGAAGCCCGCCTGAAAAACGGGCTTCTAATAAAACTTCGGAGTCATGCTTGTTGAATTTAAATAATGTTAAAATAAAAAATTACGTAAATGAATTGCTCTAGAAAAGAGTCTAGCGTCTCTACCAAGGTTACTATTGGAACTATAATAAGGGGCTAAACATTGATAAAATTGTTCATCGCAATATTTTGATCGACCATATTTTACGTAACATTCATCATGTAATTTACAACAAGCATCCACTGGATTTGTCGGTAATCCGGGACCTGAACATCCTGGACCACAGTACCGATATCCTGGATAACAAAATCCGAATATACTCCGTCTTCTAGCGCTCATTCTAATACCTCTTTTCTTTTTAGATTCGTTATTATAAAATATGACTAGCTCTAAAAAGAAAAAGGGCGGATTATTTTAGATTATTGTTGACATCTTACTATTTGGATGATAATATTGATTAGGTTATGAATACAGTTTGTGGTTGAAGTAGAGGCTGCCCGCTTCTCACCTGATAGGACGCATTTGCTGTTTGCAGGTATACACGTTGAATTTTAATACGCATCTGGAGCGTATGGATATATAGCGGGCGGACATCTTCTTAGCATGTCCGTCCTTTTATTATGGACATACATAGGAAGTGTACCGTTCAACCGGGCGATTTTGCTCTTAACTCATGTATTCCCGACACAATCTTGGAGGTGGATTCGTATTAGCAAAGACATGTATGTAAACGAAGGCATTCGCGCACGTGAACTTCGTCTAATCGATCATAATGGTGATCAGCTTGGAGTTAAAACGCGTAATGAAGCGTTAGAAATTGCCGCTCGTGTAAACTTGGATCTTGTCCTTGTGGCCCCTCAAGCTAAGCCACCAGTCGCACGTATTATGGACTATGGTAAGTTTAAGTTTGAACAGCAAAAGAAAGATCGTGAAATTCGTAAAAATCAAAAAGTCATCAATATGAAAGAGGTTCGTTTAAGCCCTACAATTGATGAACATGATTTCCAAACTAAGTTGCGTAATGCGATTAAATTCCTTGAAAAAGGCGACAAAGTAAAATGTTCCCTACGATTCAAAGGTCGTGCCATTACACACAAAGAAATTGGGCAACGTGTTTTAGATCGTTTTGCTGAGGAATGTGCTGAAGTTTCTACGGTTGAACAAAAACCGAAAATGGAAGGACGAAGCATGTTCTTAGTTCTTCAACCGAAGAACGAGAAAAAGTAATATCGAGAATAGTTTAGGAGGAAATTCGAAATGCCAAAAATGAAAACTCACCGTGGCGCTGCGAAGCGTTTCAAAAAAACGGGCAAAGGAAAATTAAAATTTGACCGTGCTTACGGAAGCCACTTATTCGCTAACAAATCTACAAAACAAAAACGTCACCTACGTAAAGGTAAAGTAATGACTTCTGGTGACTTCAAACGTATCAGATCTTTACTAACTTACATGAAATAATATTGTAATTTGTTATAAATTGAACGTGAATTAAATAAACATTCGGAAGAATTTGCAGGAGGTAATTTGTATGCCACGCGTAAAAGGCGGAACAGTAACGCGCAAGCGTCGTAAAAAAGTTTTAAAATTAGCTAAAGGTTATTTTGGTTCAAAACATACATTATATAAAGTTGCTAACCAAGCAGTAATGAAATCAGGTCAATATGCTTACCGTGACCGTCGTCAGAAAAAACGTGATTTCCGTAAATTATGGATCACTCGTATCAACGCTGCTGCTCGCATCAACGGTCTTTCTTACAGCCGTTTAATGCACGGTTTAAAAGTTGCTGGTATCGAAGTTAACCGTAAAATGTTAGCTGACTTAGCAGTAAACGATGCTGCTGCATTCGCACAATTAGCAGAAGCTGCTAAAAATGCAGTTGCGAAATAATTTTTCGTATTAACACTTTGTGGTAATTGCTTGCAATAGTCACAATCTAATACTCAAAAAACAAAGACTGATAGGATATCCTATCAGTCTTTTTCAATATAGGAGGCACATACTTATGTGGTATGCATTATTAGCCTTTATTATTATAGAATCAATTATTCTATTAATCCTTATGGGATTAGATAAGTCAAAGGCAAAAAAGAAAGAATGGCGAATATCTGAAAGAACTTTATTTACCATAGCTATCTTTGGTGGCGCATGTGGTGGTGTGTTAGGTATGTATTTCTTCCGACACAAAACGAAACATAATTCTTTTGCTTTTGGATTCCCACTTCTTGCTGCTATTCATGTTTTTCTATTAGTAAGAACCTACGCCATTAGTTTTTGATAAATTAATTTTAAAATAATGGCCTTTTCAACAGAATTAGAGTATAGTACATTAATAAATAATAAAAAATTCCATTTTAGATTGAAAGCGTTGAGAAGGAAAAGTAAATAAGTGAAAGTTTATAGAGAGCTTCTGATGGTGGAAATGAAGCAACGGAACCTTATTGAAAATGACCTTTGAGCTGCGTACCGAACCAAGTGATTGAAGTAGACTACGCCGAGGGGCACTCGTTACAACTGCGGCAGTATGAACACGTACTGATCGAGGCAAATAGTGTGAGCTATTTGTAAATTTAGGTGGTAACACGGGTATCTCGTCCTAATCGTTTATTCGATTAGGGCGTTTTTTTATTTTTCTATTTTTGGGATTGGGGGGATTGAACTAGAGTTCGAGACATTTGATCAGAGAATTTATTCTGAAATGTCTCAAAAGAGGATGTTATAGGACATTTAGCCATTAGAATCATCCTAAAATGTCACAAAAGTGGATGATATGAGACATTTTACAGGTGAACATAAGTCAAAATGTCTCAAAAGTATGAGTAATGAGACATTTCACAGGGGAATCCGCCCCAAAATGTCCCAAAAACATGAGTTATGAGACATTTCACAGGGGAATCCATCCCAAAATGTCCCAAAAAAGGATGATATGAGACATTTTACAGGTGAACATAAGTCAAAATGTCCCAAAAGCATGAGTTATGAGACATTTTACAGGTGAACATAAGTCAAAATGTCCCAAAAGTATGAGTTATGAGACATTTCACAGGGGAATCCATCCCAAAATGTCCCAAAGGCATGAGTTATGAGACATTTCAAAGGAGAACCCAACCCAAAATGTCTCAAAAGTGAGAGATATGAGACATTTCTGCAAAGAATCCACCACCAAATGTCTCAAAAGCCATACATGATAAGTAATCCAATCACTTACAAATTACCAAAGGAGGATTAAAAGATGACAGTCATCATCGGCGGAGCTTGGCCTTATGCAAATGGTTCCTTACATTTAGGTCATATTGCTGCATTATTACCAGGGGATATTTTAGCACGCTATTTCAGACAAAAAGGGGAAAAGGTGTTATACGTATCGGGAAGTGATTGTAACGGAACACCCATTTCCATTCGAGCAAAACAAGAAAATACAACAACAAAAGAAATTGTAGATCGCTATCATAACGAATTCCTAGACAGCTTCACAAAATTAGGCTTTACTTATGATCTATACACTCGAACCGATGCAGAACATCACCACGAATGTGTACAAAAAATCTTTCTCACTCTTTTAGAAAATGGCTATCTATACAAAAAGAAAGTAAAACAAGCATATTGTGAAAAAGACCAACAATTTTTACCAGATCGCTATGTCGAAGGGATATGCCCGAATTGTGGTGCAAAAGCAAGGGGTGACCAATGTGATCAATGTTCAACGATATTAGATCCACTAGACTTAATTAACAAGCAATGTAAACTTTGTGGTAATGAGCCAATTATTAAAGAAACCGAACACTTTTACTTTTCGTTTAGTAAATTTCAAGATGTATTAGAGCAATATACTTTGAACGCTGAGAAAAGTAATCTTTGGAGAAAGAATGCAATCGAACTAACAAAACGTTATTTAAGTGAGGGGTTACCAGATCGAGCAGTTACACGTGATTTACCAAATGGAATTGATGTCCCGATACCTGGTTTTGAAGGGAAAAAAATCTATGTGTGGATCGAAGCTGTATCAGGTTATTTAACAGCAAGTTTGGAATGGGCAAAGCAGCATAATGAATCAATTGAAAATTGGTGGAATGAAGACACAATTTCCTATTATATTCATGGTAAAGATAATATCCCGTTTCATACTGTCATTTGGCCAGCCATTTTGCTAGGCTTAAATAACAAAACACTTCCAACCCATATCATTTCAAATGAATATTTAACCCTTGAAAAAAGAAAGCTTTCTACTAGTCAAAATTGGGCAGTGTGGGTACCAGAACTATTAAAGCGATATCATCCAGATTCAATCAGATATTTTTTAACAGTTAACGCACCTGAAAATCGAGATACGGATTTTTCATGGAGGGAATTTATCTATAGTCACAATGGGGAATTACTTGGCGCGTTCGGTAATTTCGTAAACCGAACACTAAAGTTTATAGAAAAATCATTTAACTCAACTATTCCTCAGTCTAATATTGAAAACGATATACTATTAGAAACGGAAAAAATCTATAAAGAGGTAGAAGAATCCATTGAACAAGGTCATTTCAAAATAGCTCTAGAAACCATTTTTGAATATATTCGTTCGGCGAATCGTTATTTTGATGAGAAAAAACCATGGATTCAAGTAAATGAAAATATAGAGGAATGTAAACAAACTTTATCGACTTGTGTGTTGATCATTATCAATCTAGCTCAGCTTCTACAGCCATTTTTACCATTTGCCTCAGAAGAACTTAAGAAAATGCTCCAAATAAAAGTAAATGAGTGGAAATTACAAACGACTCTGCCGGAAAAAATAATAAATTTACACCCTTTGTACGAAAGAATTGATGTTAAGCGAATTGATGAAGAATTAAATGTGTTATATAACCAGGCAAATATTTAATGAAATAAAAAATGGATTGTAAGCGAACATTTCAGCATTACAATCCTTAATTTTAATTTAACCATTAACTTTGATATAAAATTGTTTGAGCTACCCCGATGAAATATTCAGATTCAACGATAATATGATTCATTACAACTTTAGCTGTATAATTCGAACTTATTGGTTTGCTTGCTTCCACGAGTGTACGACAGAAATGGATAAATTCATGACTTTGGTGTAAACAAAAAGAGGTCAATTGAAGTATTTCATGATAGAATCTTTGAGAAATATTGCCTTTTGAACGGTTAACAGTTTCAATGAATTGAACAATATGTTGATGTGTTTGAGTAAATGCTTTTTCCCATTCCTTTAAGGCATCGACATATTGTTGTTCAAGATTTGGGACAAGTTCACGAATGACGACTGTATGTTCTGCTTCTTGGTGTTTCCAAAACTCGGCTTCATCAAGAACACGAAGTGGCAGTTGACTCCCATAGAAAAATTGCAATAATTCCCCTCCATCATAATTCATATCATTTTAAAAATATGTAAAAAAATCGGAGAATATGAATTCCAAAGGACAAAAGGAGGATGCTTTCTTTGCAAGGAGTTAACATTTAAAAGAGCATCCTTCATCGTTTATTTTTCCTTCATCAATTTTTCTATTGGATTTTTCCAATTAATTTTCGCATTCGGATAATTTAATAAAATTTCTTCTTCTAAATAGTAGAAGTCTTCTTTCGTCATTCCATGTAACTTTCCAGTGTCATGTACCCAGACGAAAATCGAAACAACTTCAAAGGCATTTTCTGTCGTTCCCAAATATTTTTCCCCTTCAAAAAGAGCACCCTTATAAGAAATGAAAAAGTTTTTACGCACATTTTTGACATCATCATAAAAATAATACTGACCTTTTTCATAAGCTTCATCAAGCTTTCTTTTTGGATCTAACAAATAACGAACAATTCTGTAAAATATGTAAATGACTGCTAAAATCACGATTATTCGAATGAGAAAAGCCATTAGAGTTCCCCCTTGTAAATACATTGTACTTTCATTTACGATAGAAAGTATAAATAAGTTTCATTTTTGATAAAGAAATTCTTAACTTTCTTAATATTTAATTGTAATGTGAATTATTACATAAAACGCAACAAAACATTAATAAAGGAGGAAATTGATATGGAATTGATAGAACTATTTTCGTTGCAAAAAGAGTTAGATGCCTTTATTGAGAATAGTCGTGACATCCATCGAGATGTTTTTATTGAAAAGGGACTAGCTTTAACGATTGAATTAGCAGAACTAGCAAACGAGACAAGATGCTTTAAATATTGGAGCTCAAAAGGTCCATCTGAACGTGAAGTGTTATTAGAGGAATTTGTTGATTCCATTCATTTTTTACTATCATTAGGCAATGAAAAAGGATATAAGATTGATAGATGGCCAGATGTTCAACAAGAAGTAGATTTGACAAAGTGGTTTTTAAAAACGCAAGAAGTAATTTTATCATTTATACATAATCCAGAAGTAGACAAATATAGTCAAGTTTGGCAATATTATAGTGTGCTAGCTTATAATTTAGGCTTTACATTCGAAGACATTTTAGCTGGTTATATTACAAAGAATGAAAAAAATTATGAACGTCAACGAACTGGGTATTAACAACAAGATTTGCAGTATACTTAATTAGCTATTTATTTTGGGAGGGCAATCCATGACAAAATTAGATGAAACGCTAACAATGTTTAAAGAACTAACTGATGCAAATGGAATCGCGGGAAATGAAAGAGCACCTCGTGAAGTAATGAAAAAATACATCGCACCATATGCGGATGAAATCGAAACGGATGGTTTAGGAAGCTTAATCGCTAAAAAAGTGGGCGATGCGAACGGTCCTAAAATTATGATTGCTGGTCACTTAGATGAAATTGGTTTCATGGTGACACAAATTGACGAAAGAGGATTCATTAAATTCCAAACTGTTGGTGGCTGGTGGAGCCATGTAATGCTTTCACAACGTGTAACGATTACAACTCGTAAAGGCGATGAAATCATTGGTGTATTCGGATCAAAACCACCACACATTTTACCGGCTGAATCACGTAAAAAAGTAATGGAAATGAAAGATATCTTTATTGATATTGGTGCAACTTCAAAACAAGAAGCAGAAGAATGGGGAATTCGTCCTGGAGATATGATTACTCCATATTTCGAATTTAACGTCATGAAAAATGAAAAAATGCTTCTTGCAAAAGCTTGGGATAACCGAATTGGCTGTGCAATTGCCATTGATGTGATGAAAGCTTTAAAAGATGAAAAACATCCAAACATTGTGTATGGAGTTGGAAATGTACAAGAAGAAGTTGGATTACGTGGTGCGAAAACAGCAACATATAAAATCCAACCTGATATCGGTTTTGCAGTTGATGTAGGTGTTGCAGGTGACACTCCTGGCATTACACCAAACGAATCAACATCAAAAATTGGTGCTGGTCCTCAACTAATTATTTACGATGCTTCTATGGTTTCACATAAAGGCTTACGTGATCTAGTAGTTGATGTTGCGGAAGAACACAACATTCCATATCAATTTGATTCAACTCCTGGTGGTGGAACAGATGCTGGTTCAATGCATTTAGTTGGAAGTGGTGTACCATCTCTAGCTATTAGTATTGCAACACGTTACATCCATTCTCATGCAGGAATTTTACACCGCGATGATTACGATAATGCAGTTAAATTAATCGTAGAAGTGGTAAAACGATTAGATCGTGAAACTGTAAATAAAGTAATTTCTGAATAGAAATTTGAAGTAAAGCGTTAACCCCAAATAAAAGGATTAACGCTTTTTTCGTTATTTAAAGAAGATAGCGATTATTTTCC
Organism: Ureibacillus sp. MALMAid1270; assembly: GCF_049202975.1. Classification (NCBI taxonomy): domain Bacteria; kingdom Bacillati; phylum Bacillota; class Bacilli; order Caryophanales; family Caryophanaceae; genus Ureibacillus; species Ureibacillus sp. MALMAid1270. Next base: position 23,833 of record NZ_JBMIRP010000021.1, read on the forward strand.
AAAAGAACAATCAGTAATGCTTAATTTTCAAGTAGAAGACATAAATGCATATGTTGAACATATCAAGAAACTAGATATAACTATTGTAAAAGAATTAGAGCGCAGTGATTATGGATCGTTTCTTTGGATAGCTGATCCAGATGGTAGATGGATCGAATTATGGGAGAAAAATAACGAGTAATGGAGGAACAAAGATGAATCTAAAAATGAGATATATCATTCTATATGTGAAGGACCACGAGAAGTCCAAAACGTTTTATCACGAAGTATTAGGTTTACCAATTCGTGGTGAACACGGAACGTACATTGAATTTGAAACAGGATCTACAATCTTATCTATTAATACAAGAGAGAGTGTAAAAGAAATTACAGGATTAGAAATTCCTGAAATTCATTCGTCTCAAACTTTTGAGATTGGATTTGTCGTAGAAGATGTGAAGAGTACAATTGAAGAATTAAGAAATCAGGATGTACCAGTTTTAGTGGAGCCAATTGAAAAGCCATGGGGTCAAGTTGTTGCCTATGTAGCAGACCCAGATGGACATTACATTGAAATTTGTAGTTCATTAGATTAAGCATGCCCCTATATTTACCATAACATCCAGTATATAATAAATGTACTGAAAGGAGCTGTTGTATTATGAAAAACATTCAAATGAAGTCAATTGTAACAATTAGGGAGGTTACAGCAAAATAACTCTGCAGGTAAACCTCCCAAAGGAACTTTTTAAACCTTAGGAGGAAATTAATTGGAAAAAGTAAACATGAAAAATCTAGGACTAACTGATAGATTAATTCAGGACTCCCAACAATATAAAAATTTATATATTGGTCGCATATCTTCGCAATTTACAAATTTATATAAAGTAATTACTGAAAAAGGTGAGATGACAGCACAGATTTCTGGGAAATTCCGTCACTCTGTAAGTGATCTGTCTGAATACCCAGCTGTCGGTGATTTTGTCATGGTGGATCGAATCGATAATACACAAGGGGATGGTATTATCCATCAAGTACTTACCCGAAAAAGTACATTCGCTCGTAAAGTAGCTGGGCGAAAAACAGATACGCAAGTAGTAGCTGCAAACATTGATACTTTATTTATTTGCATGTCATTAAATAACGATTTCAATCTCCGAAGATTAGAAAGATATATTTCTGTAGCTTGGGATAGTGGAGCAGTACCTGTCATTGTTCTTACGAAATCTGATTTATGTTCAGATCTAGAGGAAAAACGAAAAGAAGTTGAATCAATTGCAATCGGAATTGAAATTATCATAACTTCAAGTATTTCTGAGGATGGATTTGAGGAATTAAAAAAATATTTATCAGACGGTAAAACAGTAGCATTTATCGGATCATCAGGGGTTGGAAAATCGACATTAACTAACCATTTACTCGGTGAGAGTATCATTGAAACGAGTGGAATTCGAAATGATGATAAAGGAAGACATACAACGACAAGACGGGAACTATTCATGATTCCAAACTTAGGGGTAGTTATAGACACGCCTGGTATGAAGGAACTTGGAATCATTCATGCTGATCTTTCTAAATCTTTTGCTGATATTGAAGAACTTGCAGCTCAATGCAAATTTAACGACTGTACGCATAATAAAGAACCTAAATGTGCGGTGCAAAATGCAATTCAGGAGGGAACATTATCTCCTGAACGACTTGAAAGCTTCCGCAAATTGAAGAAAGAAACAAAGTATGATGGGTTAAATTCAAAACGAATTGAAAAAGAAAAGCTAAATGACATGTTTAGTGGTGTCGGTGACATGAAAAATGCACGGAAATTTATCAAAGAAAAAAATAAAAAGAAAATTAGATAAATGTAAAAAACGAAGAAATGAGTAAATCTGAAAAATGATTTATTCATTTTTTTGTTTCTTGAAAAAAGGTTTCGTGGGTAATTCTGAAATGATAGAGAAGATTAGTGGCAGTTTAGTTATGTGTCAGTTTAGTAGAGATTTCGGAAATAGTGTCACGAAAGTATCCCGCACCTAGTAATTTCATACCTAACTCGAATTTAAGATTGGGTTTTTAGTATCATCCATCCCAAAAGACGTAAGAGTTTTTTAAATCTATAGCAAAATATGGTATTGTAAAAATAGGTAATTATTAATTTTATTGGAAAACACAACAGTATTCTAACGATTTTGAAACAATTTATTATCAAAATTATTCAAGGTGGTGTAATAGTGGAGATTAATTTTGAGATTCCGTTCAATTTAATTGCAACACTAACTGGATTGATAGGGTGGGGTATAGTTGCTTTTTTAGCATACCGAATTTACAAGAAGCAAAAGGTTAAGTCAAAAGGGTGGAAGATAGCGGTTGCTATAGTAATGGGTCTTTTCACCTTTTCTATTAATTTTGGTAATGAAATGATGAAAATTTCTATTCTACCTTTAGGTGTCTGGATATTATATTTTGCTTTTCGTAATAAGGGGGAGTCATGGGAGAAATATCGTGCCTATGCTTGGCTAGGATTTTGGGCAAACTTCATTTTTCTTGCTACAAATATTGTATCAATTCCACTACATCATACGATTTATCCTAAAGATGAACCGTCAACCTACATTTCGGATATTAATCATGCAGTAATAATCCACACACATCCATCTGCCAAAGATCAAGGATTGAATAAAGATAGCTTGTTAGAGCAACTCGTAAATGTGAAGGAAGAAAGAGTTTATAGTGATCCGTGGTACATGGAAACATATATGAATGCAGATTCAACTACGAAAGATGAACGGTTCCCATATCAACTAATTCATGCCGACTCAAAATGGGGAAGTGGCATTCATTCAATTATTTTTATTGAAAATGATGGGAAAGGAATATTAATTACAACATCTGATCAGCAGCTTTATTATCGCACTAGTGAATCGGTTTTAGAGGAGGTAGAAAAATGAAAAAACCTAAATTAACGATTTTCATAGGTTTAATAATAGCTACCCTCTTGTCATTAGTTTGCGCTTATTGGTTCTTTTTTTCGAAACCTACAACTTTTTTAACAGATGAACAATTATTAGAAGAATTAAATAGCACTTTTAAAGGTGTAGATGCAAAAACCATACAAGACAAAATTTTTATTGATGATCATCATGTTGTAGTCCCGTTTGTATCCACAGAAAATGAATACAGCCTAAGTTACTGGGAATGGAAAATGCGAAAATGGCAAGTTGCAACGATTGAAAATAGCGGAGAATTAAGGTTATGGAAAATTGATCAAAATGATCCTTCTTCCTATCAATTTGTATGGAATATACACCCGGAGGACCAATTAAGTACTATTAGTATTTATTTAATCAGAGAAAGAGGTTTTATCATATCTGATGAAGAAGAACGATACTTCCCTAAAGTACAAATGGTGAAAACAATCGACCTGGCTGAGCAACCTTATGGAGTAATGCAATTACCCGAAGATTGGGTAGCGTTTATGGAAGAATCCAACAAAATAGAATCTCCTAATACATCAGGTTTTTTATTCAATAACTTCCAAACTCGATATTCTATGCACTTCGGTTGGATAGGGGCAGATCAATCAGGAAACGTAGCATATCCAGAACACTCATTTAATGGTCAAAGCTATTCAATAAGTAATATAGATTTAGAGTATGTCATGATATTAAATGAACAGGAAATCGAGCAGCCCAGTAAAAATAACTAATCAGAAAGATGATGATTCTTTCTGATTAGTTGGATTATTAAAATACACATCCTCTATTTGATCGAAAGGTACACCGCATTGGAAAGAGAAACGCTCAATGATTGGGATATATTCTGAGATTAGTTGCTCAAATGCTCTAAGATTACCATTCTTAGCCTGCATAATTAGTAAATCTGTTTCGGTCATAATGCTCTCCTTTCTAGTGTTGTATATGGAACGAAAGTTTTTCCTTAAATGTTACAACATTTGAAATTTTTTCTTTTTCTTTATTAATGGTAGTATAAGGTTAATTGAAACTTTTTGTTCGAAATGGGGAAATCCAATGAGAATTGTCATTCTATCATTTTTTGTTTCAATCATTCTACATTTAGTGTTATTTTTAAGTATTTTTTGTTTTGCTTACTTAAAAACCCACTTTTTCGAGACGAAATTATATGAAAATGACAATATAGTTGTATTACAAGATGAAGTGGTTTTTGGTTTTGTTGGTACACCGCTTAGTATCATCTTTTCAATCATTGGTACTGCTACAATTGTTGCTTTAATGTACTTGTTAGCTAAAACACACAAAAGGTAAGTTAGAAGAATCTAGGTGGTGCTTCAAATTGAACCGATTCATAGATCATTTTTTATTTCGACCTACATATTTGAATAAAAAGAAGCTTATTCTGCAACTTCATGGGAAGTCAATATTAATAACAGGAGCGAGTTCCGGAATAGGAGAACAACTAGCATACGAGCTTGCAGACATTCGTTGTCATTTGATATTGGTTGCTAGAAGAGGGGAAAAGCTTGAAGAAATCAAAAGGGATATAGAGTTGAAGTCTGCGACAGTAAGTATTTTTCAAGCTGACTTAAGAATTGAAGAAGAGATGGAACAATTTTTAAGATTTCTCCATAGTTTACCAGATGGATTAGATGTTGTTGTTAATAATGCTGGCTTATCAATTATACGATCTATCTTTCAATCTCTTGATAGAATGCACGATTTTACGAGAACGATGGCGATTAATTATTACGCACCGGTACGGATTCTTTTATCAACTATTCCACTGCTTCAAAAAAATCAAGGACACATTATAAATGTATCAACGATTAATACGGTACTTGCACCAGTTCCTTATTTTGCGGCTTATCAAGCATCGAAGACGGCATTCGATGTATGGCTAAGATCTATTGATCCCGAGTTAAGAAATAAAGGGATATCTACTACAAGTATTTATTTACCATTAGTCAAAACACCAATGATTCAACCAACAGCTGCTTATCAAAATGCGCCAGCATTGTCTTCTAAATTCGCTGCGCGGATCATTTGCAAATCGCTCTATTCAAAGAAGAAAAAAATACAACCTTGGTGGCTTCTGTTTGGCCAAATGATTTCTATATTTAAAAGAAGTTTCTGGGATTTTACAAAATCTAGTGATAAGAGGGGATTATGATGAAAGTTTTCAAACTTATCTCTGTTTTATACAAGATTAAGTTATTATCTCCAATATCCCTTCTAAGCTTAATACAATCTATTTTCAAGCATGGATTGAACCTAATGACCCTATTATGTTTTGCTTCGAAAAAATATGGTGATAAAGTTGCGCTAGTAGATGATGAGGAATCCTATAGTTATAGTAGATTATTTTTTGAATCACAAAAATTAGCACTTTGTTTAAGAAACGAGGTTCGTATCGGAAGTAATAGCAAAGTTGCATTCTTGAGTAAGAACCATGCTTCTCTCGTGAAATCTATTTTCGCAACATCACGATTAGGGGCAGAGCTCTTTTTCGTTAATACTCAACTCAGTAAAAATCAATTTCAACAATTAATAGAATTTCTTAAATTAGATGTCATTATTTATGATGATGAATTTACCACATTGATTGAACAGTCTAATTTCCAAGGTGTAAAAATAAAAACCTATCATGAACATCTACCTGCGATTAATAATTTCCTTCAAGTAATAGATCCAGAATTTTACCGCATCCCAAGTACCTCCAGTAGTAAAGTAACACTATTTACGAGCGGTACAACAGGGGTTCCTAAAAAAGCTATACATAAACCGACTTTATTTAATTATTTAAATCCATTTATATCATTTATAGATCGACTGAAAGTTTTAAACTACCATACTGCATACATTGCAACACCTATTTATCACGGTTACGGTATGGCGATTTTGCTTTTATTTATTCCTTTAGGGAAGAAAATTATCATTCGACGTAAGTTTGATGCAGCAAAATCTTGTAATCTTATAAGGGAACATCGAGTTGAAGTGATTACGGTAGTTCCTACAATTCTTAAGAGATTAATTGAAACGAATAAAAACGATTTAAAGTCATTACGCTGTATTGCTTCTGGGGGAGCGAAACTGAACCCAAAGTTAATAAATGATACGATTGGTACTCTAGGAAAAGTTCTATACAATCTATATGGAACGACAGAAGCTGGTTTGAACTTTATCGCAACACCAGAGGACTTGATTTATTCTACTTCTACGATTGGCAAACCAATTGATGGAATGAAACTAAAAGTTTTGGATCTTAATATGGAAGAAGTAGAAGTAGGAAAGGTTGGCCAGATTTGTATCTTAAATGCCTGGTCAATGCGAAACAGCGAAAATCGTTGGATTGAGACAGGAGATTTGGGTTACCATGATCAGAATGGGTATTATTTTTTAGCTGGACGAATTGACGATATGATTATTTCTGGGGGAGTGAATGTTTACCCTTCTTTCGTAGAACAAATTTTGACCCAACATCCTTCTATTGAAGATGCTGCTGTAATCGGTATTGATGATGATGAATTTGGTCAGAGATTAAACGCATTTCTGGTGATTGCTAAAAGTGCTTCAACTGTGACAAAACAAGAAATACAAGAATGGTTACGTACGAAAGTTTCTAAATTCGAACTCCCAAAAGAAATTGAAATAGTTGATGAATTGCCATATTCCGCTCTCGGAAAACTCGACCGAAAGCAACTTCGTCATATGAGTATTCAAAAGTAAAGATTGTGTAGTTTGATGTACGAGACATTTCTCGAGGTGTAAACTTCATGAAATGTCTCGTTTTTGCATGTTACGGGATATTTGAATGAGGTTTCTTGAATTAAAATTTTGTTATTGAGAGCGTACTTGGTTCGGTTTCTAATAAGTTTTTTATATTGGCTAATAACTCTTGGTTTCTGGCGAATAACTGCAGTTTGAGAAGGCGGATCTTGTTCATTTTCTAATAAACTCTTCATTTTGGCTAATAAATTTCGAAAGTTGGCGAATAACACTTCGATTTTGGCGAATATCTATTGTCATTTGGAGCTCCAGGACTGGACTGCACATCCCCGCGACCTCCATTGGCTGATTAGATCCCCGAATTGGCTGATATCACGCCACACTTGGCTGATTTCCGCATACTTTTGGCTGATTTCCCGTCCCCGCAATCCGCACTGGCTGATAAGATCCCCGAATTGGCTGATATCTCACCACACTTGGCTGATTTCCGTATACTTTTGGCTGATTTCCCGTCCCCGCAATCCGCACTGGCTGATAAGATCCCCGAATTGGCTGTTATCTCACCACACTTGGCTGATTTCCGCATACTTTTGGCTGATTTCCCGTCCTCGCAATCTCCATTGGCTGATTCACTTCCAAAATTGGCTGATATCTGCGCGAAATTGGCTGATTTCCGCATACTTTTGGCTGATTCTCCATCCCCGCGATCTGCACTGGCTGATTCACTTCCAGAATTGGCTGATATCTGCCCGAAATTGGCTGATTTCCGCATACTTTTGGCTGATTCTCCATCCCCGCGATCTGCATTGGCTGATTCACTTCCAGATTTGGCTGATATCTGCCCGAAATTGGCTGATATCCGCATACTTTTGGCTGATTTTCCATCCCCGCGACCTCCATGGGCTGATTAGATCCCCGAATTGGCTGATATCTCACCACACTTGGCTGATTTCCGCATACTTTTGGCTGATTCCCCATCCCCTTGCAGCTCCGAAACTCCCAACCAACCATACTCAAAAGCCTCCGTATAAATTTACGTCCAACTGCATGCAATTGCGTATATTTATTAAAGTTTACTAATGAATATCCTATTCAAACTCATTTATACTAAACTTTTCTCGGTTAATAATGAATAATCCTTGAATTAAATTTATTGGAAAATATAATAAAAATACACTTGATTTTATAAATATGCATATGTATAATGAATTACATCTTAGCAAACAAGGAGCGGTCCTAATGAAATTGTTAGAAGAAGTGCAACTAAAATTAGTCTCTAGTTTAAAAGGGAAAGACTTATTAACGTTGCTTGATTATACAAGTGAAGAAGTACAAGATTTAGTGAAGTTAGCTACAAAATTAAAGGTTTTGACAAAAGCAGGGAAATGTCCGAAATTACTTGAGGGAAAAACGCTTGGAATGTTGTTTGAAAAACATTCAACACGTACTCGTATTTCATTTGAAGTTGGGATGAATCAATTAGGTGGGAAAGCAATGTTCATGCATTCTCGTGATTTACAAATTGGACGCGGTGAACCAATTTCTGATACGGGTAAAGTGCTTTCTGGCTATTTAGATGCAATTATGATTCGTGCAAATTCACATGAAATGGTGAAAGAATTAGCAGAACATGCAACGATCCCTGTTATTAACGGATTAACGGATATTTATCACCCATGTCAAGCGTTAGCTGACCTTGAAACAATTGCGGAAAATAAAGTAGAGTTAAAAGGTTTGAAAGTTGCCTTTGTTGGTGATGGCAATAACGTTGCTCACTCTTTAGTTGTGGCATGTGCACATGTTGGAATGAACATTGCAGTAGCAACACCTCCAGGTTATGAATGTAACGCTGAAATAATTGCAAAAGCACAAGAAATTGCAAAAGCAAATGGAAGTACGGTTACAGTGACAAATGATCCAATTGAAGCAGTTACGGATGCTGATGTAATTTATACGGATGTATGGACTTCTATGGGTCAAGAGGAAGAATCTGCGAAACGTCTAGTGGATTTCAAAGATTATCAAATTAACGATGCGTTAGTTGCTCATGCAAAACCAAACTATATGTTCTTACATTGCTTACCTGCTCACAGAGAGGAAGAAGTAGCATCATCTGTAATTGATGGACCGAACTCTTTTGTTTTCGAACAGGCTGAGAACAGACTGCATGCACAAAAAGCAGTACTTGTTTCTTTATTAGCATAATTTTAGGAATTCCTCGATGATCATTTAATACGGGTTGTATTATTGATGATCGAATATTAATTCATAATGAAGTCATAATGTAACGATTGCGTTGCAAATGAATTCATATATAGGTGATGTTAATTTCTAGGTGGAAAGATCATCGCTAAACTAAGACAATCTGGGAGACGCTGGATTGTCTTTTATTTTTCTTTATGTTAATGAAGGAAATAAAAAATAGTGGACAATTATTGATTGCCCACAGCGACAATAAACAAAACTAATTTTTAAATGCTTGAGATAGTTTTTCTGCAAAAGCTTCTTGTTCTGAAGCACTTGAGTTTTGCCACCATTTTTCCAAAAAGACTCCAAGACCAGGTAATAAATGCTCGTCACCACGAGAAATTGCATCATTAACAGTATCGCGGAATTCTACTGCACTATCGCCTTGTACGTTTTGAGTTATTGCTTCACGTATCATAAAACTCATTACAATCTCCTCCTCGATGAGTAGTATGTTTCAAAAAAAACATACTATACCTTGTACGAACAAAAAATAATAATAAGTGGAATAAATTATTAAATACCTTCATTTTTGACAAGATTCTTTGATTTAAGACATATGATTTTACTCTTAATAAATCACTTTAATATAATAAAACAAGAAATTTAACTGAATTGAGGTTTTTTTGATGGGGACTGTACAACGCAAATCGAATACAGGCAAGCTAATAGCACGTGCAATTGTGGTAATTATTGGGGGATTCATCGCAGCTTATGGACTAGAAGCAGTATTAATTCCAAATTCCGTATCAGATGGTGGTGTGACAGGGATTAGCATCGTCGGATCACAGTTATTTGGACTTCCATTAGGTGTACTAATTGCACTTTTAAATATTCCGTTTATCTTTTTAGGTTATAAACAAATAGGTAAAACCTTTGCAATTTTGTCTATTCTTGGTATTGCCTCTTTATCGGTTGGGACAAGCCTTATGCACCATATACCAACGATTATTCACGGAGATACATTATTAGTTACAGTTGTTGGTGGTATTATACTCGGTTTTGGTATGGGTTTAGCATTGCGTAATGGTGGTGCTTTAGACGGTATTGATATGTTAGCGGTTTTACTTTCAAGAAAATTACCTTTTGGTACGAGTGATTTAATTTTATTTTTAAATGTATTTGTTTTCATTATTGTATCGACAGTATTTGGTTTAAAAGGAGCTATCCTTTCAGGGATCGCATACTTCATTGCTTCAAAAGTAATAACAATTGTTGAAGAAGGTTTAAGTGGTTCGAAAACATATAAAATTATTACAAAAGACCCTGATACAATGACAGAAACGATTCGCGATCGATTAGGAAGATCGGCAACATATAATGAAGTTTATGGTGGATATTCGAAAGAGAAATTTATCGAAATTACATGTGTTATTAACCGTTTAGAAGATAGTAAAATGAAAGAAATTATCCGAGATGTAGACCCAGCTGCGTTTGTTACTGTATATGAAACAGCAGAAGTTAAGGGCGGTAACTTTAGAAAACGTAATATCCATTAAAGAGTACTATTTGTCGTTGACAAAGTTCTACTACCGAATTCATTTTTCCTCCCATCTACGAGAAATCTAGGTGGGAATTTATATCACCTGTGAATAATGGAATGAGAAATTTACAAATTTTCACAAAAATAGGTACTTTTTTATAATAAAGGTATTAAAGATTAGTTCTAACTGCCGATATAGACTCTTGAGGTGATAAAAATGGCAAATTGGGCATTATCCAAAAAAGTAATCGTAGGCTCATTCGTATTAGCAATTATTTCGTTATTTCTTAAATGGGTCGATCTTGGCTTTTTAAGCGTTAATGGATTCCAACAACAAGGATGGTTATTCCTGTTAATCTTTATTTATCCATTAATTTGTGTATTTCAAGGAAAAGCAATCAATAAAGTTGGAGGATATGTATTAGCGTTAATTGGGATCGTAGGAATGATCTTATTTATCATGTCTAAAACTGATGATCTTTTTGGTGTAAACTTTGCGTCAACAGGAATGTATGTAATGTTAATTTCTTTTGTTGGTCTAGCAGTAGGCGTAAATTTCGTTGCTAAAGGAAAATAATTACATAGGAAAAACCTCCCTTGTTGGGAGGTTTTTTTACTAGTATAGATTTAGGTTAATATTAACTTCGTATATTTTATTAGATTAACTATCTTAGATGGTGCAAAATGAGGATAGAAAATGATCTATAAATAAAGATCATTTAAACCTTACTATGTTATAGTAGGGTCTTTTCTAGTGAAAATTACTATGTTAAGTAGTAATAATCAAGGTATAGGTATGTCTCTTTTACAGTAGTTCGTCAATCGTGTAAAATGAAGCGTAAGCAAAATGTAAAAGGCGGCGGATTTTAGAATGAAACGAATAGAATCAACACAAAACGCACTAGTAAAGCATTGGAAAAAACTTGTGACAATGCGAAAAGAACGTGAAAAAACTGGTGAATTTATAATAGAAGGATTTCATTTAGTTGAAGAAGCTCTAAAAAATAAAGAGCAGATTGTGCAATTAATCGTTCGTGAAGGTGTAGATTTACCATTATTATGGCCAACTGATAATGTCATGATGATTGAAGTAACAGATGCTGTTGCTAGAGAAATAGCGGAAACTGAAACGACTCAAGGTGTGTTTGCACATTGTAAGCAAAGAGCGATATCCGACGCAGACATGTCAAATTGGTCAAAGGTACTATTGATTGATGCAGTACAAGATCCAGGAAATATTGGCACAATGATTCGAACTGCAGACGCAGCTGGATTGGATGCCGTAATTCTCGGGAAAGGAACTGTAGATGCATATAATCCAAAAACGGTCCGTGCTGCACAGGGTTCTCATTTCCATATCCCTGTAGTTCGTGGGGATTTATTAGAATGGATTGAAAAATTACAGGATAAAGACATTCCAGTCTATGGGACAGCGTTAGAAAATGCTATTCCTTATACAGAAGTAAATAGTTCAAATGAATTTGCAGTGATTCTTGGAAATGAAGGAAGTGGAATTCATCCACAACTTTTAGATAAGACCAACCAAAATCTTATCATTCCAATTTTAGGTCAAGCAGAATCGTTAAATGTAGCTGTTGCTACAGGAATTCTTCTATATCAGCTAGTTAAAAAATAATAAAACATTCTTAAAAAAACCGTTTGGAAAATCAATTCCCAAACGGTTTTTCTTTTAATTTATGGATAAGTCTGCTCCTAATACACCAATAACTTTTTGCTCATGTAAAATTGGAAACGATAATGTAATGCAATGTTTTTTGTTACCGCTGAGATATATGGGTCAGAAATATATTCTCTACCTTGAGTAGCTTCTAAAAACCAAGGGCGCATTTTAGCATTAACTAAAGCTGCTTTTGGATTGGAATAAATAAAGGTACCATCCATGCGGTTTGTCCAAATTGTTTCTACATGTGGATTTTCTACTAAAATAGCATCCAACACAACTTGATGACGATTTGGGTCCATAGTCAAAAGTGTATCAGTTTGAACATGTTTTGATAGTATATGTACTATTTGATTTACAAGATTTTGGTCAATGACGATATTTTCTACGTTTGGATTTACTAGAGATTGAAGTTCATTAGATGTTGCAGTTAGTGAATAATTAATGGTATGCATTTTTTCAACATATGTATGCTGATCATCTAAAGCGTTCGTTACTTGATTGACAAAGTCTTTATTTTCAATAGCCATTTGTGCAATCTCTTGATCAACTGCAACCTGGATTTCTCCATCTATATTGAACGGTAAATTTTGCTCTGATTTAGAATCAAAGGATGGTTGATTTTTTTCTTTAAAAACAACATAAACACACCTTCTTTGTGTAAGATTAATTAACATCATTATTATATAAATATATTGAAATAGTATAAAAATTAAAAAAATTCAATTAATAACTGAAATTATGGAATAAAAATTGACATAATTTGCGTTGGGATTGTTAATTCATATAAAGATTAACAAGAGAGGATACAACTTCTTGAAACCATGAATAAAATATCGTAGAATGATTTAAGATACTTTTAATACACTATTTAAATGCGTTTGAGCGAGAAGAGTAAGTATTTGAACTGCTAAAAGGGAGTATAAGCCGCTGACTGAAAGCTTATATAGCAATGAAAATATTGAAGTTCACCTCGCGAGCAGCTTCCGGGACCAGCATTAGCTGTAAAGGAATGCCGGCAGAAAAGTCGTTATCTCAATGAAGTGATTGCATATTTTTGCATTAACTAGGGTGGTACCGCGATATAATCCTCGTCCCTTTTTTGGGGCGGGGTTTTTTATTGTGCGCCCGGCATGGGCTATAACTTGGTGGTGAAAGTCCACTACAGGCTTGGCAGTAGGAACTGTTAGCTAATGGCAAGGGTGTCCACCGTGAGGTGGAATCTGAAGGAAGCCGGAGGCAAATTCCCGAAC
>NZ_JBMIRP010000022.1:0-7553 GCF_049202975.1 Ureibacillus sp. MALMAid1270
GTGAAAATATTTTGATAATTAATTTCCAGTTTTAAAAAAATGAACATTAAAAAATCCCACCTAAAATAGGAGGGATGAAATAAATTGGTTTGAGGAAAATCCTTGAACCACAAAGCTCGGCGAATGCCGAGAGTCTATTTAATCATGAGGAGGAAAAAATAGTAATTCATATTAATTTTTTTGTCAATTTAGTTTCTATTCGGTTGATTGTGTTTCATCATGTGGCAATTGTTCTTCTGTCAAGAATAAAAAAGATTCGTCTTCTAATAGATGCACTTTTTCCTCATTTAGACCAATGGACAATGGTCCAGAAAATATTTGCTCCCACCAATTATCAGTCGAAATCATAAAAATTGCCCCCTCTTTTTTAAATGTATCCCTCGTAGCATATTACTGCATTCTGAAAGTGAATGAGTTATGCTAGAAGAAGAAATTCACTACAATTGGTAGTAAATATACACTTTTATTATGAACAGATAAAATCTTTTTTATGTAACAAAAAAAATTATGAGAGGATGATTTATTTGAAATTTACTACTGAAGATGTAGAAAAGTTAATTTCCATCCAACGTGATTACTTTTATTCTGGAATGACTAGATCAACAGATTTTAGAAAAAGACAACTTGAAAAATTAGCAAAATCCATTAAGAAATATGAAAAAGATGTCATTAAAGCATTAAACTTAGACTTAGGTAAAAGTGAATTCGAAAGTTATACAAATGAAGTAGGTATGGTGTTAAGTAGTATCCGTTATATGTTAAAACAAATAGATGAATGGGTAAAACCTGAAGAAGTAAAAACACCATTATCATTACAACCAGCAAAAAGTTTTATCATTCGAGAACCATATGGTGTTACGTTAATTATTGCACCGTTTAATTATCCATTCCAATTAGTAATGGAACCACTAATAGGAGCAATTATTGGGGGAAATACAGCTGTTATTAAACCGTCAGAATCCGCTGTCCATACTTGCGCTATTATAAAAACAATAATAGAGGAAACTTTCGAACCACAATACATTCAAGTTGTGGAAGGGGAAAAAGAAGAGGTAACAGCACTTATTCAATCTTCTTTTGATTATATCTTTTTTACAGGTAGTGTAGCAGTTGGTAAAGTAATTATGCGAGCGGCAGCGGAAAGATTAACACCAATTACATTAGAACTAGGTGGAAAAAGTCCGACAATAGTTGACCATACCGCTAATTTGAAGTTGGCTGCTAAAAGAATTGTTTGGGGAAAATTTAATAACAATGGCCAAACATGTGTCGCACCTGATTATGTCCTTGTTCAACAATCGGTGTATCATGAATTTGTTGCTTTATTAAAGAAAACGATTCAACAATTTTTTGGGGAAAATCCTCGTGAAAGTAAAGATTATGGTAGAATTATTAACCATAAACAATTAGAACGACTTGCACAACTATTAGAAATAGAAAAAAATAACATTACTTATGGTGGGACATACGATTTACAAGACCGATATATTGAACCAACGATATTAGAGAATATTTCATGGAAAAATCCTATTATGGAAGATGAAATTTTTGGTCCAATATTACCTATCATGGCATATGATCATCTTCAAAGTGCAATAGAGCAAATACGAAGACTACCAAAACCACTTGCAGCTTATTTCTTCTCTGAGCATGAACAAGCGATTGATTATTTCCTTGAGCAATTGTCGTTTGGTGGTGGTTGCATTAACGATACAATTACACATGTTGGAAATATTCACTTACCATTTGGAGGGGTTGGTCCTTCTGGTGTAAATGCTTATCATGGTAAAGCAAGTTTTGAGAATTTCACACATCCAAAGTCAATTATGCAACGTTCCACAAAAGTGACCAACGATCTATTGTATCCTCCTTATAAAAACAAAGTGAAACTAGTACGAATGGTATTAAAATAACGTCTATTAGCTTCCCGAAAAGTATTATTATTACTTTTTGGGAAGTATCATTTTGTTTTGCTAAATAAAGTGTAAAAATAGTGCATATTAGAAATGTAAAAAAATATGCCCTAAATTCACTGATTTTTGATATGATTAATTTCATTACAGTAAATTTAAGATAAAATAAATAAGTTGTATACATAACGATAATTAGTGATTGAACTTACCGATGATTGAATGGAGGATAATAGGATGTATGCAGAGGAATTGTTAAGTGTAATCCCAATAAAAAAAGTTATTGGGCAGTTACCAAGTAATGTAATAGACCTTTCAATCGATTCTAGAAGTGTGCAACCAAAAAGTATATTTATATGCATTAAAGGCTACACAGTTGATGGGCACGATTATGCACAAAAAGCAGTAGATTCAGGTGCAACAATCGTTGTAACAGAAAAGGAACTTCACTTAGAAGGTCAAGTTGCTCAAGTAATCGTCGATGATACGAATCGAGCGCTTGGTTTAATTGCAGCGAAATTCTTTGACTATCCATCCAATGATATTACGATGATTGGAGTAACTGGTACGAATGGTAAAACAAGCGTATCAGGAATTATTCATCACATGCTAATCGGCATGGGTGAAAAATCAGCCCTGTCAGGAACAATCGGGTTTAACTTAAATGGTGTTTTATATGAGTCAGCTAACACAACAAGTGATGCACTTAATACGCAACAAATGATTTTCCGTGCAAAAATGGAAGGCTGTCGGGCTATGGTAATGGAAGTTTCTTCTCATGGTTTGGCATTAGGTCGTTTAGCAGGTGTAGACTATGATGTGGCTGTTTTTACGAATCTAACACATGATCATTTAGATTTCCACGGAACTATGGAAGAGTACGGTAATGCAAAGGGATTACTATTCTCCCAAATGGGGCAAGATTTGACTAAGCATAAATATGTCGTATTAAATACGGATGATCCTTGGTCTAAAAAATATGCTAAATTAACACCTTACCCTGTTTATACGTATGCACTTAAAAATAACGCCCATTTCACAGCAGAAAATTGTAATTTTGATGACGGAATTACAACATTTGATATGAATACTCCAGAAGGAAAGTTTCCGGTTACAATGAAGCTTTTAGGTGAGTTTAATGTATATAATGTATTAGCTGCGGTGGCTGTATTATATGGGCGAGGATTCCCATTAGAAGCGATTATTGAACAAATAGAAGATTTAAATCCTGTTAGAGGACGTATGGAACTAGTTAATACAGATTTACCGGTTCAACTGTTTATAGACTATGCACATACACCAGATGCTATTGAAAAAGCTATTAATGCTGCGCTTCCATATAAAAAACCAGGGAAAAAATTAATTTTCTTAATCGGTACAGGTGGTAATCGTGATAAATCCAAACGTCCGGCAATGGCTGAAAAAGCATCAAGAGCTGATTATGTCATTTTAACAACTGATGATCCTCGTTATGAAGAATATGATAGTATTACTGGTGACCTTGCCAAAGGAATGCTTCATGAGAATTATGCTTGTATAGGTGACAGAGCAGAAGCAGTTCGACATGCAATTTCTGTTGCTGAACCAGGTGATATTATTATCTTTGCAGGAAAAGGACATGAAGATTACCAAATTATCGGTAATACGAAATATCCACATAGTGATGCAGATATTGCCATTGAAGCTGGTCGATTAAAGTTTGTTTATTAATTAAAATGTAAGATGATTGTAAAAAATTTGGTACCCTCTCTAACAAATTTTCTAGAGAGGGTTTCTTTTTGCGACAATTAGGTTTACTTCAATATAAAAATGTTGTATATAAAGGGAAATTTCTTTTATTATTAGTTAGGTAGAAAAAGGAGATACGATACATGACTTCAAAATTAGAACAAGATATATTATCCCGTCGTACATTCGCCATCATCTCTCACCCGGATGCTGGGAAAACGACGATAACAGAAAAATTACTATTATTTGGTGGAGCAATACGTGACGCTGGTACAGTAAAAGGTAAAAAAACTGGTAAATTCGCAACGAGTGACTGGATGGAAATCGAAAAGCAACGTGGGATTTCGGTTACATCTTCTGTAATGCAATTTGATTATAGTGGTTTTCGTGTGAATATTTTAGATACTCCAGGTCACCAAGATTTCTCAGAAGATACTTACCGTACATTAATGGCCGTTGACAGTGCAGTCATGGTTGTAGACGTGGCTAAAGGTATTGAAGCACAAACGCTAAAATTGTTTAAAGTTTGTCGTATGCGCGGAATTCCGATTTTCACTTTTGTGAACAAACTAGACCGTCAAGGGAAAGAACCACTTGAAATTATTGAAGAATTAGAAGAAGTATTAGGTATTCATGCTTACCCTATGAACTGGCCAATCGGAATGGGAAAAGAGTTTTTAGGTATTTATGATCGTTACAACCAAAGAATTGAACAATTCCGTACAGATGAAGACAATCGATTTTTACCTATCGATGAAAATGGGGAATTAGCAGTTGACCATCCAATGAAAGCAACTTCTTACTATTCTCAAGCAATGGATGACATTACATTATTAAATGAGGCTGGAAATGAATTTTCAGAAGAGCAAATTCGTCGTGGGGAACTTACGCCAGTATTCTTTGGGTCTGCACTAACAAACTTTGGTGTACAAACATTCCTAGAAACTTATTTAAAATTCGCACCACCACCGCAACCAAGACTTACGGTAGATGAACAATATATTGAACCAGTAGAACATGATGATTTCTCAGGATTTATATTTAAAATTCAAGCGAACATGAACCCAGCTCACCGTGACCGAATTGCTTTTGTTCGAATTGTATCTGGTAAGTTTGAGCGTGGAATGAATATTACGCTAGCTAGAACAGGAAAATCATTTAAAGTTTCACAATCTACACAATTCCTAGCAGATGATCGAGAAACAGTAGACGAAGCGGTTGCAGGAGATATAATCGGGTTATACGATACAGGAACGTATCAGATTGGTGATACTGTCGTTGGAGGCAAAAAAACATTCCAATTTGAAAAGTTACCTCAATTTACGCCTGAATTATTTGTCCGTGTAACAGCTAAAAACGTTATGAAGCAAAAGCAATTCCATAAAGGGATCTTACAGCTTGTACAAGAAGGAGCAATCCAATATTATAAAACACTTCATACAGAGGAAGTCATACTAGGTGCAGTTGGACAATTACAATTTGAAGTGTTTGAACACCGTATGAAAAATGAGTACAATGTTGAAGTTCAAATGCAACCAATTGGATCTAAAATTGCAAGGTGGATTGAAAATGAAGACGCAGTAAAAGAATCCATGTCTTCAAGTCGTTCTATGTTAGTAAAAGATCGTTATGATAACTTAGTATTCCTATTCGAAAATGAATTTGCGATGCGCTGGTTCTCTGAGAAAAATGAAAATATAAAATTATATAGCTTATTATAAATTTCCGTAAAACTGTTCAGATTGATATTCAGTCTGAACAGTTTTTTTATATTCAATCAGATTGTAACAAAGTAAGCCCGTATTCAAACAACGCATATAAAACATCAGGCACCTCCGGTACGATAAATGTATCAATCAAAGGAGGTGCCATTTATGTCTACAAACAAATTAACCATTGTTCCCGTCAAACTCGATCCTATTCCAGTTGAAATTTCTTCGAATCATTCTCTCCAATACACTGCTGAGCCAAGTTGTGTAATTAAAACCGCTGTGGCTGAAATTTCCTTCTTCAATGGCGTAGATGAGCGCATTATCCAAACCATTATGAAGGAGCTGAAGGGATGAAACAGGATTTTACGAGCGTGCAAAACATCTACATCATCTGCGGCAAGACAGACATGCGTAAAGGTATTGATGGTCTCGCAACGCTCATTCAAGATTCTTTCGAATTGGATCCGTATAGTGATTCTATCTTTCTGTTTTCTGGATGGAGCAAGGATCGTTATAAATGTTTGTATTTTGATGGAGATGGCTTCGCCATGCTTTATAAACGATTAGATAATGGAAAATTACAATGGCCAAAAGATGAAAATGAGGTACGCAAACTTTCGCAACAAGAGCTTCGTTGGTTATTAGAAGGATTATCTCTGCAACAGCCAAAGGCGATTACAAAATCTACAAAAGGTATCTTTTAATAGCCCTATTTTAAGTGGTATAATCATTCATAACTTAAATTGAACGAAATGTGGTGAATGATTTGGGAAACGCTTCAAATGAAAAAGTGATTCAATTATTGGAAGAACAATTAGCCTACACAAAAGAACAAAATAAAAATTTAACCAAACAAATTGAAGCATTGACTGAACAAATTCGCCAATTAACAAAAGCTTTATACGGTTCTAAATCAGAAAAGTCAAAGTATCAAGTACCAGATGGACAAGGCTCATTATTTGAAGACGATCCGTCTTTTAACGAACCTGAGCAGACAGAAGAACAAAACATCGAAACGGTTAGTTATACGGTTACTCGTAAAAAGAGAAATAAAAAACGAAATGATTCGTTTCATGAGGATATAGAAATTGAAGAGATTCATCATCACCCCGCCAACTTAGCTTGTGACTGCTGTCGTGGGGAGATGGTAGAGTTCAGTTCAACGTTGATACGTGAAGAGGCGAAATTTATTCCAGCCTCCCTGAAGCGTGTGCAACACTTTGAACATGTGTATGAGTGCAAAACGTGTAAAAACGATGCCCTACTAAAAGCTCAAATCAAACGAGGTAAAGCACCGCAAGGTCCAATCCAAAGAAGCATTGCCGGTCCTACTGTTTTGGCAAAGCTTATCTACGATAAGTTTATCCAGTACTTACCTCTTTACCGTCAGGTAAATGAATGGGAGCGCCATGGACTATATACAAATGATAAAAATCTATCCAATTGGGTAATACGTGTGGCAGAGGATTGGCTTCAACCGCTTTATAATTTGATGAACCAATTATTAACGGCAAAATCTGTGTTGCATATAGATGAAACCTACGCACAAATAATTAAGCGTTCAGATGGAAAGCCAGCTCAATCAAACGCTTATAACTGGGTATGTCGCAGTGTACAAAGTGAAGGTCCCATTATCGTTCTATTTAAGAGCGCTCTTTCTCGTGGGCGCACTGTATTAGAAGATTTAATTAAGGGATTCAAAGGCACTGTGATCTGTGATGGGTATTCAGCTTACGGTCAATTACCTCATGTTCAATTCGCCAACTGTTGGGCTCACGTACGCCGTTATTGGCTAAAAGCCGATAGTAAAAATGGACGAATAGGCGTGCAGTACTGCGATCGGTTGTTTCATATCGAACGGAAAATCAAACATCTTTCACCGGAAGAGCGCTTGCAAGTTCGCCAACAAGAAGCAAAACCGATCGTCGATGAATTTATGGATTGGATTGATCGTTCGCCTTTCTTCGGTAAAAATGCCATTGCGAAAGCAGCTGAATATACATTAAGCCGTTCATCAGAGTTAAAGGTTTTCCTTGAAAATGGGTATGTCGCCATTGATAACAATCCAGCTTTATACCAACCATTAAATTATTCTGAGCTTTACTAGAATACTTTGTAATATCAAAACTATTCTTCTAAATGCTCAGAATAATTTTTTGGATTATTTCAATCCGTATAGTTTAGCAAGGGTTTCTTCATCTGC
>NZ_JBMIRP010000023.1:0-8143 GCF_049202975.1 Ureibacillus sp. MALMAid1270
ATCCCTTGCGTTAGGGACCGAATGGTCCAACAGGCAATTTACCAAGTAATTGGTGGGATAATTGACCCGAAATTTTCTGACTCGAGTTTTGGATTTCGTCCTAACAGAAACCAACATCAAGCCATAAAAAGAAGTATTAAAAGTTAATGACTAGTCTCCTACTCGATTTAATTAAAACTAATAGAATAATAAGAAATTTACTCTTGCAACAAAATTTTCATGTAGTAAAATAGAATTAAACTTTAAAGCCTATTAATTTAATAGGAATAATTAAGTTTTAGTTATTTTGACATTGTTGTCATAATATTAAAGGGTAGGGAGTTGTATGCAGAATGGTAAATTTGACGGAATTAACTTTACCTCAATTATTTGAACTGGATGATTTAGAGGTGATACATACTCTTAAATATTCAAAAGACGAAAACGTTGGGCTATTAATTGCAGGTGAATATGCTAATAGAATTAATTACACTAGTCCAACAATTCGTTTATACTTATTGAATCAGAACAATGGAAGTTTTAAAGTAACAAAGGAACTGGATGCTTTTTCTTTTAAAACAAAAAAGGAAGCCCTTACATTTGCTGATGAGTTGCCACAAATGTCTGCAATTGATCTAATTTTAAAGTTAAATAGTATAAATGAATAATATTTCAATTAGAAACCTGATAGTTACAACTTGGGTTTCTTTTTATTTGGATTCAAAACTATTAAAGTGTGTAAAATTGAAATTTTATCCTAAAGCTGTACAATAAAGTGATAAATGATCTTTATAAAAAGAAAGAAGTGACCATAAATGGCTCGTGGTGTTTATATACATATTCCCTTTTGTCATCAAATTTGTAATTATTGTGATTTTAATAAAGTGTTTTTTAAAAACCAACCCGTTGATGAATATATAGAAGCAATTGGAAAAGAATTAAAGTTGATTCAGCAACAAATGCCTCAAGCACTTCAACAAATAGAAACAATCTATCTTGGAGGAGGAACTCCAACTTCTTTATCTGCAACTCAAATTAATCGACTACTCAAATTGATTACAGAATCAATTCCTACCAATATGTTAATTGAATTCGCTTCAGAAGCTAATCCTGATGAATTAACAATTGATAAATTACATGCATTAAAAGAAGGGGGTATCAACAGACTTAGCCTAGGTGTTCAATCCTTTGATCAAGACTTACTAAAAAAACTTGGTCGTACTCACTCGAATGAACAAGTTTATGAAACAATTGAAAATGCAAGAGCAGTTGGAATAGAAAATATTAATATCGATTTAATGTACGGATTACCTGGACAAACTATGAGCCAGTGGGAAGACACTTTAAAACAGGCTCTCGATTTGAATCTTCCACACTATTCTGCATATTCTTTAATTGTTGAACCAAAGACTGTTTTCTATATTCAATATGCAAAAGGTAAATTACAATTACCAACTGAAGATTTAGAAGCAGAGATGTACGATCTATTAATGAAAGAGATGGAAAAGAAAGGAGTTGTTCAATACGAAATAAGTAATTTTGCGGTAAATGGCCAAATATCAACCCACAATAAAATCTATTGGGATAATGATGAATATGTAGGAATTGGTGCAGGTGCCCATGGATATCTTGGGGGAATACGATATTCTAATATCGGCCCAATTAGAAAGTATCTCGATTCAATTCAGTTAGGTAAAAGACCGATCATCCATCAACATGAAGTGACGTTTGATGAAAGATGTGAAGAACAAATGTTTTTAGGGTTAAGAAAAATTGAAGGAGTCACATTCGAATCTTTTTCATCTAAATTAGGCATTTCGATGTTAGAAAAATACGGGACTATTATTCAAAAGCTTGAAAAAGAAGGTTTATTACTTGTTGACGATATTGGGATATGTTTATCGAGAAAAGGACGATTTGTTGGAAATGAAATTTTTCAACAATTTTTATTAGGCGAATAGGACGATTTCGTTGACATCATATAGGAGTTTTGATAATTTAATAATAGTATTAGCACTCTTTTGAAGTGAGTGCTAACAGGGGTGATGAAATTGTTAACAAACCGACAATTACAAATATTGAAAGTAATCGTTGACGATTTTGTTAGTTCGGCACAACCGGTTGGATCACGTCAAATTTCTAAAAAAGAAGGGATTAATTTCAGCCCAGCAACAATTAGAAACGAAATGGCTGATCTAGAGGAATTAGGTTATATAGAAAAAACTCATACTTCATCAGGTAGAGTTCCATCTGAAAAAGGCTATCGTTTTTATGTTGATCATTTGTTAAAGCCGAATTCGATTTCTGTAAAAGATATAGGTATAGTTCAATCTATTTTCCAAAATCAAATTGTTGAAATAGAACAAATTATCCGTCAATCTGCAAATATCCTTTCAGATTTGACTACCTATACAACAATTTTACTCGGTCCGAATGTCGGAAAACACCGTGTTAAAAGGTTTCAAATTGTACCATTATCTGAACAAACAGCTGTTGCTTTAATTGTCACTGACAATGGTCATGTTGAAAACCGTATGATTACTTTACCAAAAGGCTTCGATGCTTTAGATATTGAAAAAACCGTCAAAATACTAAACGATCGTTTAGTTGGCGTTCCTATATTAGAACTTCAATCGAAATTAGAACTTGAAACATTAGAAGTACTTAGACAACATATTCATACCGCAGATTCTTTATTTCAATCATTAAAGATAATGACTTCTATGGAAAATGAAAGTGAAATTTACTTTGCCGGAAAAACAAATATGTTGAATCAACCTGAGTTTCATGATCTCAATAAAATTCGAATGCTAATGGATTTAATGGAGAAGAAAAATCAAGTTATTTCGCTTTTCCATCCAGGCGATCAAGATATTCAAATTCGAATTGGATCTGAAAACAATAATTTAGCTATGGAAGATTGTAGTGTTATTACTGCAACTTACTCTATAGGTGAAGAGCAAAGCGGTTCAATAGCTATCATAGGACCGACTCGCATGGATTATCAACGTGTTATTTCATTAATTGATATGATGCGAAATGGGCTCTCACGTACCCTTACAAAGAAATTGATGGATGGATTATAAGGAGGATTTATTGTGTCTGAATCAACTGAAAATAAGGAACAGCTAACAGAAGAGAAAACTGAACAAGTAAACCAGACTACTGAAGATACTTCTGAAGAAACTTTAAATGCGAAAGAAGAAGAGCAAGTTGAAGCAGAACTTTCTACTGAAGAACAGTACAAACAGCAAATTACTGAGTTAGAAGCAAAATTAGTAGAAGAAGAAAATCGTTTTTTACGATTAAGAGCTGATTATGATAATCTACGTCGTCGTACTTTACTTGATCGTGAGGCACAAGAAAAATATCGAGCACAAAGTTTGCTAACAGATTTATTACCTGTATTAGATAATTTTGAACGTGCCCTTCAAGTAGAAGTGACTTCAGACGATGCAGTTTCATTATACAAAGGAATCGAAATGGTTTATAAATCATTAGTCGATGCAATTAACAAAGAAGGTCTAGAAGTAATTCCAGCTGAGGGAGAATCTTTTGATCCGAATATACATCAAGCGGTAATGCAAGAGGCAGACTCAGAAAAGGAATCAGGCATTGTATTACGTGAACTTCAAAAAGGTTATAAATTAAAAGATCGTGTACTTAGACCGTCTATGGTTTCTGTAAACGAATAATCTCTATCATATTTCGTTAAATGTACTTAATTAGTTTTTCATATTATAGGAGGCATATTTAAATGAGCAAAATTATTGGTATAGACTTAGGAACAACAAACTCTTGTGTAGCAGTATTAGAAGGCGGAGAACCAAAAGTAATTCCAAATCCAGAAGGTAATCGCACAACTCCATCTGCAGTTTCTTTTAAAAATGGAGAACGCCAAGTTGGTGAGGTTGCTAAACGTCAATCAATTACAAACCCAAACACGATTCTATCTATTAAATCTAAAATGGGTACAAATGAAAAAGTAAAAGTTGAAGATAAAGAATATACACCTCAAGAAGTTTCTGCAATGATTTTACAATACTTAAAAGGTTACGCAGAAGAATACTTAGGTGAACCTGTAACAAAAGCTGTTATTACTGTACCTGCATATTTCAACGATGCTCAACGCCAAGCGACAAAAGACGCTGGTAAAATAGCTGGATTAGAAGTTGAACGTATCATCAACGAACCAACTGCTGCAGCATTAGCATACGGTTTAGATAAACAAGATCAAGATCAAAAAATTCTAGTATTTGACCTAGGTGGTGGTACTTTTGACGTTTCTATTCTTGAATTAGGTGACGGTGTATTCGAAGTACTTGCAACTGCTGGTGACAACAAATTAGGTGGAGATGACTTCGACCAAAAAGTAATCAACTATCTAGTGGAAGAATTTAAAAAAGAAAACGGCATCGATTTATCTAAAGATAAAATGGCAATGCAACGTTTAAAAGATGCTGCTGAAAAAGCGAAAAAAGATTTATCTGGTGTTACTTCTACTCAAATCTCATTACCATTCATCACTGCTGGTGCAGATGGTCCATTACATTTAGAAGTAAACTTAACACGTGCGAAATTCGATGATATTACTCGTGACTTAGTTGAAAGAACTATGGTCCCAGTACGTCAAGCATTAAAAGACGCTGGAATGTCAGCCTCAGAATTAGATAAAGTAATCTTAGTTGGTGGTTCTACGCGTATTCCTGCAGTACAAGAGGCAGTTAAAAAAGAAACTGGCCACGAACCTCATAAAGGTGTAAACCCAGACGAAGTAGTTGCTATGGGTGCAGCAGTTCAAGGTGGGGTAATTACTGGAGATGTAAAAGATATCGTATTACTTGACGTAACACCACTTTCACTTGGTATTGAAACAATGGGTGGCGTATTTACAAAATTAATCGAACGTAATACAACAATTCCAACTTCAAAATCACAAGTATTCTCAACTGCTGCGGATAATCAACCAGCTGTAGACATTCACGTATTACAAGGTGAACGTCCAATGGCTGCAGACAACAAAACTTTAGGACGCTTCCAATTAACGGATATTCCACCAGCTCCACGTGGTGTTCCACAAATTGAAGTAACATTCGATATCGATAAAAACGGTATTGTGTCTGTAAAAGCAAAAGACCTTGGAACTCAAAAGGAACAAACAATTGTTATTAAATCTGATTCTGGTTTAACAGATGAAGAAATTGAACGTATGGTAAAAGAGGCTGAAGCAAATGCTGAAGCGGATGCAAAACGTAAGGAAGAAGCAGAACTTCGCAATGAAGCTGACCAATTAGTATTCCAAGTAGACAAAACAATCACTGATTTAGGTGAGCAAATTAGTGAAGATGAGAAAAAATCTGTTGAAGATGCTAAGGAAGAATTGAAAAAAGCATTAGAAGCTGGTGAAATTGAAGGCATTAAATCTTCTAAAGAAAAATTAGAAGGTGTGTTACAACCTTTAATTATGAAAGTCTACGAACAAGCAGCTGCTGCAGCTCAAGCTGCGCAAGGTGACGCAGGTACTGGTGCAAACACTGGGAAAAAAGATGACGGTGTAGTTGACGCTGACTTTGAAGAAGTTAAGGACGATAAATAATAAAATTTATTAATCCTTTGCCGTCTCAAAACAAAGAGAATGTATTAATGTAGTTGAAAAAGTCAAAGCCGAATTACGGTCTTTGACTTTTTCATTGTATGGTGATTGTAGCCAAAAAGCTAATTATTTTATTGGTTTTGTCAAAAAATGAAAGTTTTTTTAATCAGACTTTATTTGATAAAATTTAAACTAATTTATGCTA
The DNA here is from genome assembly GCF_049202975.1 of Ureibacillus sp. MALMAid1270. NCBI lineage: Bacteria > Bacillati > Bacillota > Bacilli > Caryophanales > Caryophanaceae > Ureibacillus > Ureibacillus sp. MALMAid1270. Next base: position 5,778 of record NZ_JBMIRP010000023.1, read on the forward strand.
CAATGAACGTTATGTATATAGAGCGGAGTGTGAACGATGAGTAAACGCGATTATTATGAGGTACTTGGAGTAAGTAAAAGTGCAAGTAAAGATGAAATAAAAAAAGCATATCGTAAATTATCTAAACAATACCATCCAGATATCAATAAAGAACCAGGTGCTGACGAAAAGTTTAAAGAAATTGCTGAAGCATACGAAGTTTTAAGCGATGACACGAAACGTTCCCAATATGATCAATTTGGTCATGAAGGACCAGCCGGAGGATTTGGTGGAGGTTTCGGTGGTGGATTCTCTGGATTCGGTGGCTTTGATGATATATTTAGTTCTTTCTTTGGTGGAGGAAGTAGTCGTCGTTCAGATCCGAATGCACCTCGTAAAGGTGATGATCTTCAATATCGTATGAACATTTCTTTTGAAGACGCGGTATTTGGTAAACAAACTGAAATTGAAATTCCAATAGAAGAAACTTGTGGAACATGTAATGGCTCAGGAGCAAAACCTGGTACATCGCCAAAAACATGTAGTAACTGTAATGGTGCAGGTCAAATAAATCAAACAGTGGAAACACCTTTTGGTCGTATGGTAAACCGCAAAACTTGTGGAACTTGTCGTGGTACGGGTCAAATTATTATTGATAAATGTTCTACTTGTCATGGTGCTGGTACGGTTCAAAAACGTAAAAAAATTAAAGTAACAATACCTGCTGGTGTTGATGACGGTCAACAATTACGTGTATCTGGTCAAGGTGAACCAGGTAAAAATGGTGGTCCAGCTGGGGACTTATATATTTTGTTCAATGTTAAAGCACATGAATATTTCGAAAGAGACGGCGATGATATTTACTATGAGCTAAAACTAACGTTCCCTCAAGCTGCATTGGGAGATGAAATTGAAGTTCCTACAGTACATGGAAAAGTGAAATTGAAAATTCCTGCTGGTACACAATCAGGGGAAAAATTCCGTATTAAAGATAAAGGCGTAAAAAATGTTCATGGTTATGGTCAAGGACATCAATATGTAATCGTAAGAGTAGTTACCCCAACAAAATTAACGGAAAAACAAAAACAATTACTACGTGATTTTGCAGAAATTAGTAGAGATATTCCTGAAGAACAAGGTAGCTCATTATTTGACCGAATAAAAAAAACACTAAAAGGTGAATAGGTGAACTTATCATTAAAAAGGCATGTTTAACATAAAAGCTGATTTGCACATTAATTTAAGAGGAGCTGGATGCAAGTGAAATGGACAGAAATATCTTTTTTAACAACAAACGAAGCGGTAGAGGCTGTAACAAACGTTTTTCATGAAGCAGGCGCTAGTGGAGTTGTCATTGAAGACTCAACTGAAATTGTGAAGGAGCGGAAAGATCAATTTGGTGAAATTTATGCATTGAATCCAAATGATTATCCGACAAATGGAGTGGTAGTAAAAGCATACTTACCAGCATCTAGTTTTTTAGCTGAAACGGTTGAGGAAATTAAACTTGCATTAGCGAATCTTAAAAACTTCGACATTAATATTGGAGATCAAGTACTCCAAACAAATCTTGTAGATGAAGAAGATTGGGCAACAGCTTGGAAACAATATTATCACCCGGTTAAAATTTCTGAACGATTTACAATCGTACCAACTTGGGAAAGCTATCAACCAGTTAGTACAGATGAGTTAATCATTGAATTGGATCCTGGTATGGCATTCGGAACAGGTACTCATCCTACAACGGTAATGTGTCTACAAGCATTAGAAAAGGTAGTGAAAAAAGGCGATACGGTTGTAGATGTTGGGACAGGTTCAGGAGTTCTTGCAATAGGAGCAGCCCTTTTAGGAGCTGGGAAAGTGCATGCACTAGATCTAGATGAAGTCGCTGTAAAATCTGCGCTAGAAAATGTTGAGTTAAATAAGGTAGATCATATTGTCGAAGTATTTCATGGGAATCTATTAGACTCAATTCATGAACCTTCTGATATCGTCGTTGGTAATCTATTAGCTGAAATTATTATGTCATTTACAGACGATGCCTTTTCCATTGTAAAACCTGGTGGTAAATACATTACATCTGGAATTATCGGATTTAAAAAAGACGAAGTGAAACAAGCGCTAGAAAAATCAGGCTTTGTTATTGAAGAAGTTTTAATGATGGAAGATTGGGTAGCGATTATCGCAACTCGCCCATAATATAAAATAACCTTTTAGGAAGGCTGTATGGTAATTTTTATTTAATTACTCAAACTTCGCACCTAAATAATTAGATTCGATAGTTGGCTCTATTAGGTTCTTCATGATTTCAATAAAAACCTTGACAAAGTTTTTTAAGATACAAAAAACACCTCATTCTTTGGTATAGTGGATTTGTCGAGAATACA
>NZ_JBMIRP010000024.1:0-53573 GCF_049202975.1 Ureibacillus sp. MALMAid1270
GTTTTCTAATCAATTACACTATACCAAAAGAACGAGGTGTTTTTCATTTTTCATTAACATTGTCAAGTAACATAATGAAAAGGCCGCAGGCCTTTAACAATCAACGTGGATCACCTACTTTATTGGTGCGAAAGTTGAGTATATAATAAATGTTAACACAATTTATATAATTTATATAATACTTAATCCATTCTTTCTTTTTATAATTGCAAATATGTAACACCCTAAAATTTATAATAATATTTCTTTTCCTATTTATTTATCAATGTAGAATCTTATTGTCTTATATATATCATTAACTTATCCAACTAGAACAGAAAACATAATACTTGAAAATACTTGAAAATTATATAAAACTCTTTTACTTTTTCTAATATCTCTAATGTCAATCAATTAATATTTCTACCTACTCTTCACCAATCCCAACGGGATTAAACAAAGAGCCAGCACCCAAATCTCTTGAGTACTAGCTCTCCTATATAAATGGCGAACCATTAATATTCGAATTTAGTAATTCTAGCTGGGACGCTTTTACTGTCCCCAATGTCCCACGGCCCAATCTCACACCGCGCAACGCCGCTTATGTTCCAGGTTTGATGATGATCACAGAATCTTCATCCTCATTTCGAACAGGTTGAACTTTTGTGTTTGCTTACTTTTTAGATCGTTTGGACATATAGAAAGTTGTGCCACCAAAATAAGTAATTGAAAATAGTACATCAATGGCTCTTGTTCGCTTTTCTTCTATTGAAGATTTTGAAAGGTCTACCTCAAAGCTTAAATTTTCATCAAGAATGATTTTACTTTTTGATTGTCCAATTCCCTCTTCAATTTTAAAATTCATTTCCCAGATCCACGTATTTTCATCTGCGTATTCACTTGGTATTTGTAAAGCCACCAATTGCGACATTTCTGAAATTAATACAGGTGGTTGTTTTCGATAACCGAATTTCTTTCTCGTACCATTCATACGACCTTGTAAATCAGAACCAAAGCATTGACAAATTTGATCCATCACTTCATAAGCTGTTTCTACTAATTTAATATTTCCCTGATGTGTATAAACAATAGTTGAATGAATTCCATCATAGTGGGGCTGTATTGCCCTAATGCCTTTTTCTAGTAAAGACTTTAAAAAGTAACTTTCCACTATCATAACCTCCAAAACAATTATTCTCGTATACATGATGTTTACTCAAGGTTGTAAAAAATTAATTTAATCAACTCCATGAACCTACCGACCAACAAGTTCCCCTCTACTCGATATGAAGCACCTCTCTTTACACATTTACTTAGCTCAGCACGATTATAAATTTTTACAATTATGTAGAACTATGTAAGTTAATTATATAGTGAAATAGAATTAAAAACAACCAAATAATTGAATATTATTCCAAATATTTTAATATTAACCATATACAAAATTAACAATAATGTAATATTTTATTTTCCCTCCGTACAATACTTGAAATCTATTAAATAACCTTAGGATATTTAAAGAATTTCCATTGAAAATCACCCTAATTTACTAAAGTTATCACACCGATACCCCATTGGATTCCTCCCAAATTCTCCCTTACGATAAAGTTACCCGGGAATACTGATCAAGCGCTTCGATCGTTAGGAATCGGAAGTTGGAAGAGTTTGAACTAATTTTGGAACAATATGAACCTATGATTACAAGTATTCTAAAACGTGCCCATGTGTACAAAAATCATGAACACTTCATACAAAGTGCTCGTATTGCCCTTTGGAAAGCTTGGCAAAACTACAATCCTGAGCGTGGTCCATTTGCACCCTATGCCTACCGCAGCATGCAAACAACAATCTATACAGAAATGAAAAATGAAAACGACTATTCTGAACATCAAATCGCATATGAAAGAGACAAGCTAACTGCAACAGCACAAATTATGGAAGATCGATACCACCAAACAGAGCATGAACTCGGTGATATTCTTGACACTTTAAAAGAATTGCTCAATGAAAAAGAGATCCAACTAATTGTGGACCTCTATGTCAACGGGTACAGTTATGAAGATCTATGTAGTAAATATGGCGTAACGATTTACGCCCTTAGAAAACGCCGAGATCGGATTATCCAAAAAATTCGCAGTGAAATAGGATGAAGCCAACGGGACATTGGGGACAGGTAATCTGTCCCACTAGTCGGGAGGATATAATAAGGTGTACCTGGTGCACAAACAATAACCAACTCCACCTCAGATCAATACCGCGCAAAACAAGAAAATGAAGTCATCTTCTGTTTAATAGGCAAACTAGATGGATTATATATATTGTTAAAAGGGGTTTTTATGGCGATTCAGTATATAAAAAGTAAAAGGTAATCACATCACGTGATACCAATATTCTATATTTATTTTATCAATAATAGTCAGGGGAAACATAAAATTATTCCTTTTGAAAAACTTTTGGGATATATTGAGAAACTATATGAAAATCAACTGTGGTCAGATCAGTTAATGATTCTGTTGGTCAGGTAGACAAAAAAACAATGAGGCCGATTTAGTATTGTATAAAGTGCACCTGGTACATAAACAATAGTTGCCTAAATCTCATATGTGATTCATTTAACATTGCTATTCAATTAAATAATATATAATAATAAGTAAAAGATTATTTCACTTTTTAACTAACAAATTCAACCCTACAAACAATGAACATTCACTTTGCAAAACAAAATTTGTAATAAAGGGGGGGTTTTATTTTGTCAGATCGTGAATTATTAGAACAAATATTACATAAGGTCAATAAGGTTGATAACATTGAGCAGTCACTAAAGAGTGTACATCAAAAATTAGATGGAATTACAAAACAAGTCGCAAAAAACAGTGAACAAATTATGCTAATTAAAGAACAAACTGCTACTAATTCAGAATTAAAAACCCCTTTAGATGCTGTAATTACCAAAGTAGATGAAATTGAAACTGATTTAAAAGTTGTTAAGAAAGCAATCACTTCATAGATGTACAAAAAATTGTATTTTGAAGTACATCGGGTGCACAAACAATTCAGACAGCTCACTACAATTAAAACTCACAAGCAATCATTTCAAGCTTGTGAGTTTTTATGTTCGCAGTATTCACAATAATAATCATATGTACGCTGACTTTCTAATCGAAAAAAGGTGAGTAACTGATCAGGCTTCAAAAATGATGGTATAGCGTTTTGTTTTTTAAAGTATTGATAGCTGCTATAAGGGTAATGTTCAAGCTTTGCTACGAGTGGGGTTTTTGTTCGAATTGGATTTTGATGAATATAGCGACTCACTTCGAGTACACCATCAGAAGTGAGAATCATGTCTGAAAAATAGCGATTTTCATATAGATGTCCAGTATAACGATATTTTTTCTTATAATAGTCACTATAGCGACGATTAATGACCATCATTACCTTGCTTAGCGGAACCTCACTACGAATGAGCAGATGAAAATGATTGTTCATCAAACAATAGGCAACTAATGTATAAGAATATTTATCATAAACATAGTGAAGAATGCGGAGAAATTGTTGGAAATCAGCAGCTTCATGGAATAGAATTTGGCGATTATTGCCTCTTACAACAACATGATCAAAATAGTTCGGATGCCATTTTCTTCTTACTCTACCCAATAATAGACTCCTGGTTGAATGATTGTAATTTCCAACTAATTGCTTCTTCCAAATGCTGCTGATTCACAACTTCACAACTTGTCAAATCGGCAATTGTACGTGCAACGCGCATAATTTTAAGCTGTGTACGATTGCTCCATTTTTGATGGTAACATATCGTTTTTAAAAATTGTGATTGCTTATCCGTTAATGCACATGCTTCCTGAATTAACTGTGCAGGTGCATTGCCATTTAAAAATTGATTGTGATAACGGACACGCCGTATTTCTCTGGCAGTTGTCGTTCGTATTCTAATTTTTTCAGAACGTTCAACCATTGATTGACTGTGAAAACCGACACTTTTTAATGTAAGAAAGAAATCTAACCGGTCGAGTAACGGACCCGATGCCTTTTGTTGATATGCGTGTATCGTCCAATCCCTCCTTCTACAATTAGCATAGTAAAGAGGAAATTTTTCGTCAATAGGACCCCATTATAAGTCAGTAGTTGAAATCTGAATTTTCATAGCAAAAAGAAAGAGTAAAAGTCACTTTTCACATTAAGACAATAGTACTACAAAATAAGCTGACCCCTTGACAATAAAATGCTCTACACACTTTTTTAAACATTTCAAAAAAATATTTTCGATACATCGAAACTGCACTTGTATTCGTACTATTTCTAAAACAAAGAAGCTCTAAACAACCGCAGCTATCCAGAGCCTTCCCACCTTATGAAATTGTAGCAAATTGTCAGAATTGTTTATGCACCCGGTGCATGTTCCTGCAAGGCGGACCAATTCCAAACTTAGAGGAGTTACCTGAAGAATTTGCTCCTGGTATTACTAGGGACGATTATGAATTAATCAAAAAACGTCTAATGGAAAATTTATAATGGATTTTTTGTAGGAAAGTAAGCATCAAACAGTCCCCACCTATTAAAAAAGATGGGGACTGACTTATAATCTATTTATCATGTTGAATAAGACAGCGAATTGAAAGACTATTCGACCAAGGAAGTAACTGAAAAACCATTCTTCTAATTGAGTTAATATCTTCAAAGTCAAGGCATCTTGAGCGCACTCGGTTTACAGCTACATTTCCAACCATTAACATACCTAACTTTCCTTCTCCTTCTCCTTCAGCTTCTGCACGAATTAAACGTGCTAATAGTTTAACGTCTTCTTCAGTAGCTTTTATGACTGCGAAGGTGAATTTCCCTCCCTTTTATAAACATAAAAGCATTACTTCAATTTATGAAGTAATGCAAATGTAATACATTATTGTATGAGAAAAGATTTCTTAATATCATCGTTTAACTGCTTTAATATAAATTTTTTCTTATGAGAGGGTAAATGTACAGTTAAAATAAGTAAATCAACTAAATCTGGTTGTTCATTAGCTATTTCTTGCAAGTAATCTTTGCCGAACTCTTTCATAACAGGTAATAGTTTACTCATTTAGTGAAAGTCCACATCAATTTTCTTTTTGTTATCATTTGTTTTCTTAGGCATTCTGACTTCAAGAACACCGTTTTTATAGGTAGCTTTTACTCCCTCATTAGATACAGGGCTTGGCAAGGATACAGTCCTATGAAAGCTACCTGTATAGCGTTCTTTTCTATACATATTTTCTTCTTTAATCTCATTTGTTTTATTGATGGTACCGTTGATGCTTAACATATTATTTTCAATATCAATATTTACATCTTCCTTTTTCTCAAGACCTGGAATATCACATGAAGCAATTACTTCATTTTCAGTTTCATGCACATCAACTCTGATATTACCAAAATTATTGTTTTCCATTCCAAGATCTAGAGGGAAGTCAGAGAAAAAACGGTCAAAATTTCTTCTCATATTTGCTAGTTGTCTAAATGGATCATACGGTATTAATGACATACAAATCACTCCTTGTTTTTTATCACATATATTTTCTTCTTAGAATTAAAAAATATACAAGGAAAGTTATGTATATAAGAAATTTTATATTGTGAAAAATATTAAAGGTTAAATTTGGAGTATAAGGGAGATTAATTGTTTATGCACCCGGTGCAGGTTATTTATGCACCCGGTGCACGTTCCTATTTTGGTACAACAGGAACCCATAGTTCATGTCTTGGTTTATGCTTAGGACCGTAATAACATTCAATACATGGTAAATTCGCCAGTTCATAACCAGAAGTTGGGACCCATTCTGTATAAAGGCGTTTCCAAGCCTCAACTATATTCGGAAAAACAGCCCATGTACTTGGAGGAATGATAAGAGTCTCCATATCAATTGAAGGGTCTCCATCATATCTTACTCCCATAAAGTAAGTAAATTCATCGTCAGTTATTGCTGCTTCCTTACCACAAACTCCTAGTAGGCTTTCAAGGGTACATTTTGGATTTTCCCATGCCATATCTTTTAGTTCCTGCATAAATCCATCTTTCTTTGCGCTATTCCAAAGCGTAGGAATGTTTTTAAATGCCCTACTCGTTTTAACAGGCTTTCCTTTTCCAACAATTCTTAATTCATAATCAATATTCTCAATTCTGTAGTCCATTTCAGTATCTCCTTTTATTGAAATTTGAAAGGCGATTTTTGGAAAGGCTTTTAATTGTACCCCTTCAGTTCGGGCTTCAGAGGGTTTTATTCCATGTATTTTTTGAAAAGCACGAGAAAACGAGTCAGCAGACCCATAACCGTATTTAATTGCTATATCAATAATCCGAATGTCGCTTTTTTGAATTTCAAAAGCAGCAAGAGTTAATCGCCTACGTCTTATATATTCTGAGAGTGATATCCCAGAAATAGATGAAAACATTCTTGGAAAATGATACTCCGAACTATAAGCAATTTGCGCAATCTTTTTGTAATCAATCTCTCCGTCAAGATTAGATTCAATGTAATCTAGTGCATTATTCATTCTTTCCAACCAATCCATATTTTCATCCTTTCAATCAATAAATCTATAGGAAAAGGGGATTTTTTGTCCGACATTTTATGCACCTAAATGTCGGATAAATTTTACTTCCCAATAATATTAATTCTATTATCTTTAAGAGTTTTCCTTCACGTAGATTAAGTGCATGTTAGTTGAATATAAACAACCCATTTTAATTCAAGGATAACATACCTAATCAACCTATTCCTTGATATAATTTATATCTTTCTAAAAAAGAAGGAATCTCTTGACGTTTGCCCAACATCATGTTAGTACACCATTATGATAGAAAGGACAACTTCCTCAACAATCGAACTCATTTGTTTCGATCGTAGTGCAAGATTTGAAATTAAGAAAAATGAGAATGTTAAATAATATCGATTTCGGTATTGTCTCATAAACTTTCAAAAGCTACTGTATTTTTTATACAGTAGCTTTTAGATTATCTTTATTAATTAACTGCAATAATACGTAAGCGTAAAAGTTACTTTTCACATTAAGACAAAAATACTACAAAATAAGCTGACCCCTTGACAATAAAATGCTTTACACACTTTTTTAAACATTTCAAAATATTTTCGATAAATCGAAACTGCACTTGTATTCGTACTATTTCTAAAACAAAGAAGCTCTAAATCTAAACAGCCGTAGTTATCCAGAGCCTTCCCACCTTCTGAAATTGTAGCAAATTGTCAGAATTGTTTATGCACCCGGTGCACGTTATTTAAAATAATGATCAAAGGAAGTGCTAAATCGTACAATTCCCAAATCTTTAAATTCATCATGGCCATTGTTAAGAATAGTTCTAGAGAGATAACAGAAATAATTTCAATTCCTTTTGTATTCATCTCTACAAATTGTTTTTTACTATTTACTGTTGCAAACAACAACCCTACAAATAAACTAAATACATGTCCAGGTACTGTGAATCCTGTTGCATCTGTAATCCATTTTGCAACATTCGTCCCTACTCCTAAAACGATAATAATCACCGCAATTAAAGTGAAAACATTTTTCACAGTAATATGGTCGGTTTAGGAAATTTAATCATTCCTACGCTAGGTGCTACAATGGGAGCGATCGCCATTGCAAGAGCAAACTTCGGTTCCTGGATTAAATTTATGATACCTTTATTCATTATATGGATGGTTGTCGGTTCAATTATTCTATACTACATTTCATCAATTGGATGGGTTGGGTTTTAATATAATTTTAGACTCTAGGATAAACCCTTCTCTTAGCAGTGCTGATCCTAGGGGATGATTAATTGTTTAATGTCCAGTCGAATGAATAGTCGGAGAGTTTCCGGTTAAAATCAAAAACGAAAAAAGTGAAATCGAAACGCAGATTTCACTTTTTCATTATTTATCAACATTTGTAGAAAATTGGTGGGCGAGGAATCTATCCTGAAAATGTAAAATCCTAGATATTTTATGGTTAGATTATAATTTTCAATTAATTTGTATACATAACCGTAATTGATTGCAAGGCCATCTTATAAATAGACGGAGAATTTCCGCTTATATAGTAAACAGCCTTGAAAATAGCTTAAATAGACGGAAGAATTCCGCCTATTCACGTGAAAAACATCAAAAAAGGCAATTTTAATTAGCATAACCGGAATTTCTACCCTTATTTAGTACTAAACATGCTTTATTTCGTATCTTAACCGGAAAATTTACGCTTATTTTACTATCACATATTACCTCAATTAAAAGCAGTTTACATGTAGATTTTGATTACATTCAAGTTCTACCCCATGCATTTTCGGAACCATATTGCCTGTCCCATTCTTAACAAGCTTTATTAATCCAACCTTTTCATTAGGTATTGTGGAATTGACAATGTTGAAGATAAACTGGAAGGTTCTACTCATGATTAAAGGGGGGAAATACGACGATTAAATAAATATTACAGGTAATATAGAGGTCTGTGACAGGTTACTGGTTCCATTAATCTAAAGAGGAATTGGACGAGGTACCTGTCCCCTCGCCCCCTTAGCTATTGTTTATCACTCCAATAAACGCGGGATTTCTCCCCACAAGTAAAAACCCACCTAGCAATCTAGGTGGGCCATAATTATTACCTATGTTTCTTAAGTAAATGATAAACAGCTGATTCAAATTCAAGATATCCAAGATAAGATGCAGGGTCTTGATATGGGAACATTTGTGTAGCCCAGAAACCGCCAATTCCGTTTTCGCGGTCAATCCAGTAGTAAAGGTTCGCCAAGCCTGCCCACATTAGCTGACCTGCAGGGCGACCTGTCGGTAGTTCTTCTTCATTGACTTGGAATGTATAAGACCATGATTTTGTAACACCTGGGAAGAATTCACCATCATTTGATAACGTTGTATCCGATGTAATCCATCCTCCACTTTTTAATTCACCGAGTCCGTTTTGGGCCATTTTAGCTACCGTATCAGAATCTAGCACACCCGCACCATCATTCAATATCATTCGAATGAACTTCATATACTCCTCAATACTCGCAAAAAGACCGTGACCACCCATGTCCATTTCAGGAGATTGTGGAATTCTTAAATCGCGCTGAGGAGTAAGTGTACCTTCTTGATTTCTTGTATGCATTGTTACTCTGCGCTCTTCCATAGAAGGCGTTAAGGCAAAGCTAATATCTTTCATATCTAATGGAGAAAAGATTCTCTCTTGTAAAACTTCTCCAAGTCGTTTCCCTTCAACCGCTTCGACAACCTTCCCAACCCAGTCAATATTTACTCCGTAGTTCCAACGTTCACCTGGTTCGAACAATAAAACACTTTTTACTGAATCAAATGTGCTTGTTAACAGTGTAGGTGTGTCTGTAGCTTCACGGTATTTTCGATCTTCATGACTGAAAAATTCATAGCCAAATCCTGCTGTATGAAGCATTAACATATTAATCGTCACGTCTGTTTTTGGTTCTCTTAAGATAGGTTGTCCATCAGAATCAAAACCTTCAAGTACTTTGATGTCTTCTATCTCTGGAACATACTTTTTCACAGGGTCATCTAAACTTACTTTGCCTTCTTCAACAAGTTTCATTAATGCCGCACCAGTAATAGCCTTTGTTGTAGAGAATAACGAAAATACACTGTCTGTAGTCATTGGTGTCTTTGTATTTAGATCTCTAACACCTGCAGATCCTTCATAAATATTCCCATCACGATCCGTAACCATCGCCACTATACCAGGCGCACCACCAGCACGATTAACCGTATTATTCAGGATTCTATCTAGCGTTTCTTGCAATTCAGTTTTTAATATTACATTTCCCAATAGTTTCACCCTCCTAATCTATTTATTAGATTCTATGCAATGGTGGGAGAGAATATGATAGAGATTGCGATAGATTTCAAATTGTATAAATAAAAAAGCCTATATGAATTTAGCATAGTTAAATTAACAAATTGAAATGAATAATTAGATATTAAAATAAACGGAATTTTTCCGGTTAAAGGTTAATTGTTATTCGTTTTTAGGACTAATAAGAGTAAAAATTCCGACTATATGAAAAAAATCGCCCCATTTTAACGCTTTTCAAGTTAATAGCCGTAATTTCTCCGGCTATTTCCCTCTATTTTTATTTTAAATTCTAATTAAGCTGATATTTTCCGGTTAAAGCTGAAATGATGCTCGCTTTTGGGGCAAATAAGGGAAAAATTTCCGACTACGTGAAATAAAACACCCTATTTTTAAGTTTTTCAAGTTTATAGCCGGAATTAATCCGTCTATTTCCCCTTATTTTTATCTCCATTTACTAATTAGGCGGAAATCTTTCGGTTATTTAATAGATTGGACGCTTAATTTGATCCCCCAAGCGATAAGACCGAATTCGCACAGTCCCAGACGCAGGGATAAGCATCTTTTTATCTACAAGATTAGAAAGTATTTTCTTTACTGTTTTGTCACTCAGCTTCAAATGCTTTTCAATTTCTATAGGTGCTATACTTTCTCCTTTTTGAATCGCTAGCCGAAGCACTTCCTTCTCCAATATGGAAAGTGCGGTATGATCCAGTTCATTCCCCAACCATCTGCCAATCACTTGCTGAACAATTTGTTGGCATCGACGAGGCTGCTCTTTTACTTGGTCGTAAGAAAAACGAATCACCGTCCATCCATCAATCACCAACTGATTTTGGCGTTCCAAGTTATCAGAAAATTGCCATCTGCTTATGTTCCTTAAGTGAGGGCCGTAACCATCGATTTCAAAGCAAATTCTGATAGCTGGACGAATATAGGCAAAATCCAAATACCTTTTTCCATCCTTGAAATCATCAACTTCATATTCAGGATGTAAATAACGAAAATGATTAAAAATTGGCCACCAGACCTGTCTTAAAAACAAAATCTCTGCATGATTATGACCTTCTTGTAATCGTCTTAACCGTTCACCGGTTCTTACCTGTAAGTGTGCATTCATAAAAATCTCGTACTCTTCTTCAAATCCCATAGAAAATATCCCCTCCTATTCAATGGTCATGTATTTACGGGATTCTTAAAACTATTATATTAAATATTGTTTCACACCAATTATTCATTGGAATTACAGAAAATTGTTATTAAAATCATGAATAATAATTGAGCTTTAATCTAGTATTAAATGGAAAATTAATAGGAAAGTAAAACAACGAAGAGGCTAAGAAGAGAGAAAATCTGAGGATAGAACCTATTTTAAGTTTATTAGAATTCCTAATTTTGTCAATACTTTATCTTGAGTCGGAGGAAACTGGATTACTAATAAGCTGATTTTTTCCGACTACCTGTTATCATCGTGCTAACATTCACCTGAATTCCATCTAATAGCACCGATAATACTGCATAAACTTAGATTCACACCTTGAACTAAGTAATCCAACCTTTTCTAACCATGAAAATTACGTATGAACATGATGAACTCACAGCAATCGCACAATATATGACCTAAAAAATTAACACCACCATGACCAGTCAGAACTGCTTACAACACTATAATGAGGAAACTGTTCTCTGAATCGAAAAAGCCGGTAAATTTTACAAGGATGCTATCGGCTTTCTGGTTTGATAGAGTAAATCTGACCCTTCAGGATAATTTCTGGTTAGATGAAATAAATAGGCGGAATAATTCCGCTTAATTTGAAAATTAAATAAAAAATCGCCAAAATAGGCGGAGAATTTCCGGTTATTACCGGAAAAAGCAGAAAAATGAGGCGTCTAATTTCATATAGGCGGAATTTTTTCCCTTATTTACCCTGAAAGCGAGCATCTTTTCCCCCTTAACCGGAAAATCTCCGCTTAATAATTTCACTTTTATCTAAGCTAGTTTTGTGCCGACCTCTTTATGTGAAAATAAAACTAAAATCTCCCCACTCCTATTAAGCATGGCGCCATTTGCACTTAAATGGGTAATAAATTTTCCAAAATTAATCTACAATTCCCCTTCCAAATCTATTACATTATATTTAATACCAATTTTTAAAAGAATGGAGGAAATCTCTTTAGAAATCTTTGTTCAATTATCAAACGTCAGCTTAACAGAACTTTTATCCAACAGTCTTCGTGATAGCCTAGGACTAACAATGAACAATCAGTGGGATGAACAAATCCATCAAGATAGAGTTCACGAACTGTATTATGGAGAAATTAATAAAAACGAAACCAACCCAGTACTCCTGCAACATTTTATCCAAGACTGGAAGACGATATATGAGCAGCTATCCCTGCAACATGATTACAATGCATTACGATCAGAACTTGCAACAAAAGATTCATACAACATAACCGCGAAATTAGATGAACTAATGGATGATGTACACACACCTTTGGATGAACCCTGCAACACGTCTCCAACACCTCGATCAACTAGACAAAACCATCTCCGAACAAAAAAACATCTCCAAAAACCATTTACACTACTTGGCTAGCAACACACTCTCAATCCCAGAACTCTTTGAACTCATTGAACAAAATATGACCAGAGACAACGTCATCAATTATGCGATCTCAGAACAAACACAACAACAAATTAAAGAAAACTTCGAAACTTTACATAAAGCGATCCAGCATTATAATGAAAAACAAGAAATCGAGATTCTATATTGTTTAGTAGATAAATTAGTAGATTTCTACTCGTGGTTGAAGGGGTTACTAACGGTGATAAAAAAGCATTTACAGCTAAATCGTTAAAATAATATAGGGGCAGACTAACCATGAACTCTTAAAGTTTATGGCTAGCTACTGCCCCTTTACTTACCTTATGAAAATCAAAAACCTACTTAAAATATTCATTAACACCATAAACATTTGCTTTCCTATAGGATGGTAAACTATCACTATTTTTCGATAAAACAATGAAAGAATTTATAAGAGCAGAAAAAGACGTTTGCTCCTCACTTTCGAGACTAAACTTAATACCATATTCCGTTATATCTTCATTCACTTCTTCTTTCCAGACGATGCTACCCTTCAAATTTATGGATTTTCCAAGAAGTTCTGAATTAAACTGGTAAATGACATCACCTCTAATTGGTAACTTAAGATTAGATACAAATCGTACACCTAACACCGCTTATTCATTGAGAATAATGTCCTAAAAAGAAAGTTATATAAAGTTAAGTATTTATTAAGCATTTTTATCTAGTAGAATATGTACATATATTAGAAGGTTAAATTTTTATCAAAGAGCTAGAAGTATTTCCTCTCGCAAAATATTCTGAATAATGATAGTATTTAGTCATATCATAGATTGGGGTGTTTGAAAGTGGAAGTTAAGATGAAGCAAAAAACAGCAAGTCAAGTTATTTATGTGAATAATTTCACTGATGGTATTCTTAATCCAAGTAAAGAAATGGAGTATATTGTCAAAGATGGCGGACGTATAATTGCCAATACGACTCCAGGTTGCTGGGGACCAATGATCACACCTGCACTAAAAGGCGGTCATGAGGTTACAAAACCTGTATATGTCGAAGGTGCTGAAGTTGGCGATGCAATCGCGATACGAATTGAGTCGATTAAAGTAACTTCAATCGCTACTGCTTCTGGAAATGACGCGCCTGTGGATGGGCACTATGTTGGAGATCCATTTGTTGCTGGAAAATGTCCACAATGCGGAAAAGTAAACCCTGAAACATATATCGATGGAATCGGTCAAGATGCGATTCGTTGTAAAACTTGTGATACAAAAGTCACGCCGTTTGTTTTTACAAATGGATACACTATGACCTTTAATGATAAGAAATCTGTTGGGATTACCCTACATAAAGAGGCTGCAGAAAAAGTTGCCCGTCAAGGGAAAGAATATATGAATACACCAGAAAAATCGATTCAAAATCCGATTGTTACGATAGCACCAAGTCATTTAGTAGGAACAATTGCAAGACTTCGACCATTCTTGGGTCAATTAGGTACAACACCAGCTCGGGCATTACCAGATTCCCATAATGCAGGAGATTTTGGTCAAGCATTAATTAATGCACCCCATGATTATAGTATTACAAAAGAAGAATTAGAAGATCGTACAGATGGTCATATGGATATTAATAGAGTAAGAGAAGGTGCCATCCTCATTTGCCCAGTAAAAGTCGAAGGTGGCGGTGTCTATTTAGGCGACATGCACGCAATGCAAGGAAACGGTGAAATCGCCGGACATACAACCGATGTTTCAGGTATTGTCACTCTTAAAGTGGAAGTAATTAAAGGGTTAAACATTGCCGGACCAATATTACTTCCAGTCGAAGAAGATTTACCATACTTAGCAAAACCATTTACAGAAAACGAAAGGAAAGAAGCATTACAGCTTGCGAAGGAATGGGGAGTTGAGGAATTAGAAGAATCCTACCCGCTTTCCTTTATTGGAACAGGTGCTAATCTCAATGAGGCAACCGACAATGGTTTGGAAAGAGCGGCTAAACTACTTGGTATCACAGTTCCTGAGGCGATGAACAGGGCAACGATTACGGGATCAATTGATGTTGGTAGACATCCTGGAGTGGTTACTGTTACCTTCCTTGTTCCAAAGCAGTTGTTGGAAGCGAAAGGGTTGCTGGAGTTGGTAGAAGGGTTTTATAGTTAAATGATTTATTAAATTTTTATTCTCGGAGAATATTGATAAATATCCATTTATGAAAATTAAATAAAAAGAAGGATAGATTAAATTTTAATTCTGCATATAAATTGATGCAGAATTTTTTTATTTCCAATAACTTTTGCAAAGTTACAGTAATAAATTGGTCTATTCAACACAAATTAGGGGAATATTTCGGATTCAATCAAACTATTTTCTGGTATTCGGATCATCAAGGGAATTTAAGGGACCCTATTAACTATGGATTAAGTGATAGGGCACTCACGGATTATTTAACTGAATATCGCCCTTACGACTTACTATATCCAACGAAAAACGTAGAGTTATTTCGTGAAAAAAAGGCAAGTCGATTAGCCGACCTTTCTTTAACGGATCAATAAGATCATTCCCCATTTTTTCAATCCTTTTGGAAGGAATATGGATACCACGATGAAATGGTGGTAACACTGGTTCACCAAGGAGAATTCGTCGGAGCAATTGGAATGGCTCAAAAAGAAGAACAAAATAAATTTACAACAAACGATCGGAATACATTACATCTATATTGTTTATGCACCCGGTGCACGTTATTTTTTCGATTTGATATTCTTCTCGTAATTGATTTGCATATAACCTCATTGTACTTTCACCAAAAACGAAATTAGGAAAGCGTTCAAGTAACCAGTCCTGCATTTGTGCTGCACTTATATGTGGGTACTCTTGCAACCAAGCAACAAGCCAATCTTTATAAGCATCTAATTTTTTCTCTCTAGAACTCAACGAGTTCACCCATTCAAAAGCTTCTTCTGATGACATTTCCAAGTATTTATAAACTGTAGTACGAGATATTTTAAGCTGTTTTGCAATATCAGTAACAGAGAATCCTTGATCTGCCATTTGATGAATTTCTAGATATAACATTAATTTGTCTTTCACCTTTCATTCCCCAATTCCTATGTACTATTTAATAGTATAAAAGAATTAAGTTAATAATTGGCGAAAGTGTTCAATCTTATTTAGCGATAACTGTCCATTTTATTTTAGCGTTTACAAAAATATTGTTTTCTACATAGCATGTGTCAAATGTTCACTTAATTGCCCAATGATTTTTCAGCGTTTCAGTTTCGCCACACTTTATGAAATTGTAGTGAATTGTCAGAATTGTTTGTGCACCCGGTGCATTTTCCTTTCGTCCCCTTAGGAATGAGACAACCTTTTGCCTGCATAAGTATTATCGAGGTGACGCTTATGACTGTTAAAAGTAAAATAATAAATCTGGGAAACATTGTTACCTATTATCACGATGAAATAATGAATATGGAGAGAGCCAAAAATATTGTGTATGCAGAAAGAATACGCAAAAGTAGATTGATTCCACTGGTTGTTGAGGAAATCGCAAAGGGAAAGTATGTGCTTATTGAGAAATTTGAGTACTATTCATCACTCTTGAAGGTCTTACCTAATGTACCTGTACCCTGTCTTATCTACCCAGCTACAACTGATATAGAACGTCTCATTCATATTCTTAAGATAAGTATTCCTTTAGAAAAAGGAACTAGTTGGCTATTTAAAAATGAACATGTTATGAAATTAATTCAAGATTATAATTTATCAGATAAAGAAATTGCTAGATTAACTAATTATAACTTGGCAGTCATTAGGCGATATATACTTGACACCCGTATACCATTTCACATTAGAGAAAAAGCACTTGAAATGAAATCTAAGGGAGTACTAGAAGATATAGCTAGGTCAACAATTTTTCCGGAAGAAGTAAAAATGATCTTATACGAAAAAGCAATTTTAAGGAAAGGAAATGTCTGCAGATTAACAAGGAAAAAGTTTAACTATATGAAGGTATTTTTTTCAATATGTGTATTACCAGAATCTATATTAAAAAATACAACCGATCTAGAAAATCTTATAAGTTGGCTATTATTTTCCAACTTTAAAATAGAAGATCATATGATTTACTTATTTAATTCTATAGTCAAAAGACAACCTCATTAAACGGCTCTCAATAGGAATTCAACAAAGTATCAATCCATTTTCATGTTTTTTCTTTAGTTTTTCCCGCACACTACACTTAAAAAATCTGAAGAAATATATCTACTTCAACTCTCCAGAACAAAGTAAATGCCCTCTATAAGCCACAATTCTATTATCTCCAACCTTAATATCGCTTTCTCGAATTTTTGTAGGTAGCCCACTGATCCATTTGCAGCACCAAATACCGCTCCAACTACAATAGTTGCGTAACATATTCCACCAAGTCATAACCCTCCAGTAAACGAATAATACTAGTTTACTAGAAGTCTATTAATCTGGCGAAAGTGTTCACGGGATTCTAGCGAAATCTCTCTATTTTAGTATAACGGTTACATCACACAGAATTTTTGGTTCATCCAATATTTCATAGCTACAAAAAATATATAAAAGAATGAATTCAAACATAAAAATTACCTCTCGGAATAAATAACTTTAAGTTCCGTGAGGTGCAATCAGAATATTCGATATTACTTACTAGCTAACATTTGATACTAACTTTAATGTTGTATTGAATTGCTTGTGCACCTGGTGGATGTTCTTCGCTTTTCTTTTTATTTCGGAATTACAAGCTATGCAATGCCCTTCTCACCTTCTGAAATTGTAGCAAATTGTTAGAATTGTTTTTGCAGCCGGTGCACGATATTTTCAAAACATACTAAAAAATATTTTCAATACATCCTTCATGCACCCATTACAAACACAACCATATTACTAAATCAAAAAAGCCCCACAAAGTCGAAACTATGCAAAGCCCTCCCACCTTCTGAAATTGTAGCGAATTGTCAGAATTGTTTTTGCACCCGGTGCACGTTATTTTCTGCTAATATTACCCAAACAAAAGAAAAAACGATTTGTTATGGAATTATGCATGGAACAATCTCGGATAACACCGGTGGGAAACTAGCAGATGTAACTCCTACAAGTTATCTAAGTGGCTGGTTATAGTTATTTTGAAAGTCTCTAGCGTAGTAACACGATATTTTCAGTAGAAATGAGTTATTAAAATTAATTGGAAGGTTCTTAGCAAAGCCCTTTCACGTAAATTCTCACCTAATATCAATAAATAAACCCACCAAGTATCCGTATAGAATCCTATACATACACTCGGTGGATTCCTTTGATATCTTTATACTTCTTCTTTTAATTTATTAATTGCTACTTTAAGTTCATAATCTACTACATCTGGAATTGTTGAAGCGCATCCAGTTAAAGTGTAATGAAATTCTTGTGTGACCTTTTTATTTTTCATTATCTGATCCAGTTCAATATCAAATACTAAAAAGTAATGTGAATCTTTCATTCTACATACTGGCAAAAGTTCAAATAGTATAAATGGATCGTAATGATAAGGTACAAAAATTTCAAATGAAGCTGATACTAACAGTGCTTCTTGATTCCATAATGGATGAACTTGCTTTTTAACAAGATACCACCCCTCTGGCATCAATTGTACATATGTTTTTCCGGAATTCTTATGAACCTGTATTAGACCTAATTGCTTTAATTGGTCAAATTCTATAGCAGCATCTGAAATAACAGTCATATCAACCCATTCATTAGGTTCGTGTTGGTATTTCGATATTTTTTGTAAAAGCAAAATTGCTCTTCTACCAATCTGCTTCTCATAAAAGGTTTCTAAAATCTTGTCTATCGTCTGCTTTTTCCAAGTAGAATATGATGATACATTAAGTTCATAAAGATTTTTAGTTTTCTTAATCAATCCATAGTTAACTAAAGTGTTAATTACTTTCCAAACTGTTTCCTTTTCCATAAGTAATTCTTCTGTCAAAAGACGAACATTACGATTATTTTTTCTCTGCGTTAATGTCACTTTTTGTACTCTTTCAAAAAAATGAAGTAATAATACACATTTTAAGAAAATACTATGGATAGGATTTTCATTAATTGATGCGAAAGTTTTTACAAACATTGATTTTGACCAATGAATTAAGTATTCTTTAATATCATCGGGGAGCTCGCCATCAATTATTATGCCATAATCTTCTAATAATTGTAATTGTTTATCATTAATAGGTTTTTGAATATGTGCAAAAAGAAGTAAATCATTTACTGTCTTTTCATCTATAATATTAACTATTCGTTGAAAATTTTTTGTATAAAATTCTACTATAACTCTAGCATACCAAGTCTTCGTGGCCCCTTTAAATGGATCGATTTTTAATTTCTTCAATATTGAATTTAACTGTTCAAAACTTAATTCCGAAAGCGCATCACTATGATTCAAAAAACTCACCTCTATCCATTAATTCCTCAAATGTGAGAACTCGATATTGAAATCCATAATTGATTAGATTTCGTCTTCTTTTGGAATAATGTCTTTCTTCATCCGTATTTAATGAAACTAGTGAGTACAATATAGCCTCTTCTTTCCACTCTTGAGCCGGGAGTAATTTTCCCAACCGTAGATATTCTTCCCTTACAGACCCTTGCTGATGGGATAAGGCAATCATCACTTCAACCATGGAAAGCGGCATATTTTCAATAAGTTTTGAGGATGTTATTAATTTATCAATCTCTCTACTGTTAAATGAACTTATAAGGTATTTTTGCTTTTCTTCACCTAACTGAATCGTCAATGTATCTATTTCAATTAATTCACTACATGCTGTTGTAACCTCATTGAAGTAAGAAACAACCAATAATCTTTTTGCTTTCTCTTTTTTCAATAAAATGGATAACGCCTTATATTTGTTAGAATTTAAAGTGTCCGGATTTACTTTCTTATTATGATCTCTAGCTATATATTCATGCCACTCATCTGGTGGTAAAGGGATTTTAATTTCTACGCACCTCACTGGAACTTGATATCCTTGGTTTACCAGGGTTCGATGAAGTACTTCGTACCATCTTGGCCCAATTAATGCTAAAACAAGATGGCCATTGCCATCAGACCTTGCAAGAGTTGATGCTAAAGCTAATTTATTTGTTGCCTGAATATCTGCTGTTCTTTCATGCGTTGGCGTTGGAAGTTTATGAGCATCATCATATATCACAAAACCAAAGCCCTCCAAATCCTCTACGTGATCAGCAAGAATTTCATATGTTCCAATTGTAATTGGTTTTAAGTCTTTATCTTCCTTACTAAAGATTGTAATATTGCTCTCAGATAGGTCTGTCTTTTCAATGAGTTCACTTTTCCACTTCTCTGCCCTATGTTTATCTTCGACAATTATTAGAGTTGATGTTTTTAATGCCTCAATAATTTTAATTCCGACTAGGATCTTTCCTGAGTTAGGTGGCATAATTATCGTTCCACCACCTCCAGCTTGGTGGTTAAAAGTTAAATAAGATTCAACTGCAGCATGCTGGTAATCCAATAGTTGAAGGTTTATGCTGGTAATATCTAATTCCTCTCCAACTTCATATACAATATCTTTCGCAAATAATTCATGCTCAAAGAGTAGTTTCTTAACCTCTTTTCTGTACCGAGCTTTAAACAATAAAGTCTTCGGATCCGGATGACCTACGATTTTACTTTGAATTCCCTCAATGACTTTAATTTCGCTTATTAACTCTTTCGTTCTTGCCTGTAATTGCAAATGATCATCATCCATGGAGAATTGTAATGCTCCAAAATGGTTCATATTCTTTTTAATAGTCTCTTTTAACGAATCTGGTACTACATTTTGAGATTGTTGCTCTAAGAAGTGAGTAATATAGTCTACTTCTAACCCTTTTGCTTTTGCAGTCCATAACGCATATGGGGTTAAAGCATATGTATGAACTTGCTCGGGTGCTTGAATTAAATCTGCGAATTCAATTAATCCCTGACCGACTTCTCCTTTTTCATCTAACCCTTCCAACAAATAAATATTCCTGCTGTCAGGATGAATGACCAACGGTTTTCTATACACTTCACCACTTCCTCATTTAGATATTGTTTTTAGGTAATTCAATAATATATGAATAATCCAAGAGACTAACTCTACTGTAGATTGGATCAAATAGGGATAAAGCTTTCCGAATACAAAAACAAAATAGAATTATAGAAAAGTAAAAATGTAGAGTAATATGTCCTCTGTAAAACTACCTGTTTTGTATGTAAAGGGGAGATTCGGACGGACTGGTTTAAATGGGGCAAGAATAGGAATGCTTCGTACTGAAAATAAGTCTCCGATTAAATGAAACAGGTACCCTAATGAAATGCCAACTGTTAAGAAAGATGGGTAGATTAAAAAAACAAATGATACAAGCATCCATGCAAATAAACTATGTGTAACACCGCGATGTCCATATCTTTGTTTAACATATTTAGAAAGACCAAAGGATCTACGATCGATGAACGATCGCGGTTCATCGATATCCGGCAGCAAGCTACCAAAACATATCCCAATTACATAGCCAATATGAAAAGGATAATTTAACATAATTGACAAACCAGCACCTGCTGTTAACGAGCTTACGATGTGTGTTTTATAACGCAATATAACCAAGCTCCCCATATGATTTTATTTAATTGATATGCTTGGTTATTTATGGATATAACTTTTCACCTATAGAAACATAAATAAAAGCCCATCACCTATAACGGCAATGAGCAATCTGATTATTTCATATCCCCTCTAATAAGAAAAAACGCATCGTTTCGCATTTTATATTTTATTGAATGTCATCTGGATAGTGATAATGGACAAAATTATATTCTTTTAAAATCCTTATTGGAATGTAGATATTTATTTTACCATTATCATCTTCGTAGGTTGTGAATGGTATCATTTCTTCATGAATTAACTCAACCAATCTTGTTAAATCTTTAATACATAGCCATTCAGTGATAATTTTTTTCCCCTAGGAGACACAGGGACAGGTTCACTGTCCCTGTTAACTCCAAAAGAAACTGGGAAGAGGTTCCTGTCCCCTCGTCTCTATCACTACCTATATTTGTTCTATCATTAACATTCAAGTTTAAAAATAATAGTTGGGAGATTTCCACTGTCCCCCACTAGGGTTATCTAAATACTGAGCGTAGTGTGTATTCCTTTACCCTATGCCCCCCATCACCTAATCCGCCCAATCACACTTTTGGATATACCAGTTATTCTTGATAATTGTCTAAGGCTTACCCCTTTTAACGTTTTAACTTTTGCTAAAATAGTATCTCGGTGAGCTTTGTCTAATTGTTGCAGTTGACTTGAGTTAGCAATGCCAAACGTATATAAATAGTCCCTGACTTCCTGATCGGTTTTCTTAATGTTGTAGTGAACCTCTAAACACTGGTCATTATTTTGTTGTTGCATATAGTCGATATATAATTGTATGGCTTTTGTTCGATCTTTTGAAAATAATTGAAGTCCATAATCGATATCGATATTTTTGCTATTGTGGAGATAATCATTGACACTTGTCCATTGACTGTCAAATACGTTCGACACTAAACCTGCCTTCAACGGATTTTGATGGATATACCGCAGGACAGTTATGAAATAAACGGTATTTTCGACATTTTCACTTTTAAATCGTTCTTGAAATAAATGTCCGAACCTTCCGTATTTCCAATTAAACCAATAGACATAACTAGAACAAATTCGCTTCATGGCAACTGAAAGTTCCTCTTCCCCTTCTTTTAATAACAAATGAATATGATTGTCCATCAAACAATAGCTATAAAGCACATATTGGCTAATCTCTCGATACTTTTGTAAGATTTCTAAAAATCGCTGTTTGTCCTCATTTTCTTCAAAAATCGTTTGTTTATTGATCCCTCTCATGATGATATGGTAAATACCAGTTCTGCTCTTTTTCCTTGCTTCTCTCGGCATAATAAATCACCTCAAGCTATGATTGTAAGTACTAATATCCAAAACGAGATGAATGTCTTCAACACAAAGGATTAGCCTCTTCCCCGTCCACCGATTTTTCCTGATGTCACCATTTCTTTTGGCATATGAAGATTTTGCGTGCGCCTCATCGTAACGGCTTCCCAAATCGCTTCATTCGTAATGAATTCACTGCCATTCAAGTCAGCAATCGTTCGAGCAAGTCTTCTAATTTTCAATTGAACCCTTGTACTCCAGTTGTATTTACTTCCCCACATACGTAACATGTTTTCTTGATCTTCTCTTAATTTGGCACATTCAAATAATAGCTCATTGGAAGCGTTGGCATTTAGGAGTTGTTGGCCATATCGTTCGAATTGAATGTCGCGAGCTTTCATAACTCGAGCTCGAATCATTTCTGAAGTTTCGTTTCCTTGAGAAGTCTCATTCTCTAGTGAAACCGTATCTAATTTTAATTGAATATCCATTCGGTCATGAATGGGACCAGAAATTCGGTTATGATAAGCTGTAATTTGTTTAGGTGTGCATGTACAATAGTGAGACCTGGAACCAAAATAACCACATGGGCATGGATTCATCGCACCAAGTAACAAAAATTCGGCAGGATAAGTGACTGTGGAGGCAGCTCGACTAATGGTAACAACGCCCGTTTCCATTGGCTGTCGTAACATATCCAATGTCCGTTTGGGGAATTCAGCCATTTCGTCTAAGAAAAGGACCCCTCGATGTGCTAAAGAGATTTCGCCAGGTTTTGGTTGCGTTCCACCACCTATGAGGGAAACAGCAGATGCAGAATGATGCGGTGAACGATAAGGAGCAGTTGATGGATAAGCGTTACGTAGTCCAGCCAATTGATAAATACTCATCACTTCAAATCGAGATTCTTGGGTCAAAGGAGGAAGAATCGATGGAAATGTTTCGGCAAGCAAACTTTTTCCACAACCAGGGGGACCAACCATTAACACGTTATGACCACCTGCAGCTGCGATTTCCAGTGCCCGTTTTGCTTGTTTATGTCCTAGTATACTTTTGAAGTCCTTATCATAAGTATGTGGAGTTGAATCCACCGTTTCATTTGAGGAGATTGGCGCATGAAAGGATGCAGACAGTTGTCCTGAAAAAGAATCAATCACTTCTTGAAGTGTTTCGACAAACCGAAATTCAATACCATCGATTGAATCAAAAGGAACATCCAGAATTCTAGGTAAATAAAGAATCTTAAAACCTTCCTTTCTCGCTGCAATGATCGCTGGAAGCATGCCTTCAACTGATTTAATAGAGCCATCAAGTGATAAAACGCCTAAAAATGCAGCATCATTCGGAATCTTGTCTTTAATCTCACCAGCTTCATTCATCACGCCAATAGCCATGGCTAGATCAAAAATTGGACTGTTTTTCTTTTGTTCAGCAGGTGATAAATGAATAACCACTTTTTGATCGATAATTTGACAATCATATGAATAAAGTGCTGCCATCACCCGTTCCCTTGACTCTTTCACCGAAGTATCCGGAAGCCCAACAATACTCACCCCTTCTCCAGGAACTAACTGCACCTCAACCTGCACACGGTAGCCCTCAATCCCTTTCAAGCCAATACTTGAAACAACAGTAGCCAACTCTATCATCCTTTCTTTAGATTCAAATTATTTACATAAATAATAAAAGACTCAAAATAAAAAGTCAAGAACGTACGTTCTATTTTTAAGTAAAAAAAAGAGAATACATTAGTAACTTTATACAGCAAAGTAATCGTTCACGAACAATATATAAATTCAAATTATTATAAGTACCGTTCCTAAATTGTAAAAAATGGTGGGACGTGGTGCCTGTCCCCGCGTCCCTTAAGCCTGCAATCCAAAAACTATAGATTGAGGCTGTTCGTATCAGTACTATAAAGTATATTATTTTTATATTTCGGGTTCACTGTAAAAAAATGGTGGGACGAGGTACCTGTCCCCTCGTCCCGTTATATGTCCTATATTGTTCAACACAACCACCTCTGACTCCTATTTTACAAATTATTGTTAATTTATTCTACCCTTGAATTTACTTTTAATATATTTGTAAATTAGCGGGTAGTATTTCATCTATGTTCGTATAAACAGTAAGTTCCGGCTCCCTTTTCCAAAGTAGAAAGTTAAGGATTGCACATTTTGGCTCAATCAAGATTGCTGATGGAAAGTGGTCTTCGACCATTTTTTCTGGAAAAATATAACCCTAGTCCTGTGGGGAAATAAATGTCAATGGAGTTATTTGTAAAAAAATGGTGGGACGAGGTACCTGTCCCCTTGTCCCCTATGAAAATAGAGAAGTAGTAAAAGATTCTCCATTAAACTATAGAAAACAAAGAGAAGAATTAAATAAGAAGTTTATTCAGATAATATTGGCCGACCTGTATGAAAAGTCATTTGAATGGAGTGTACAAAAGGAAAAACCCGAAGGAAGAATTAGGTTTCCCGATATGAGTCTTAATATTGATTATGAGGGATACAATAAGTGGTATTTAGATTTCTATCCTAGTATTCATAGAAATCATAGAGGTCCTTCTTTCAACCTTAGTTTTGTATACGGTAGCATCTCAATGTATGAGTTATTTAATACGGATAAATACACTATTGTTGTTAATGATGAGAGAGAATTTAATATGATTATGAGAAGACCGCCTTTATCCCTCAGGGCTAACTTATATGTCATGCTCATTGATCTTGAATGGGGTAAAATTGTAAAAGAAGAGTCATTGTGTAGATATGGAAAAGAATAGTTACCAGAGGATTATGCAGGGGAAGCGTAGTTCATTTCTGTATTCAAATCAGCAAATTAACGCATTAAAGTATAGAAACCAAAAAAGCCACCCGCCAAGCTGCCGAATAAGACAGCCCAGCGGGTATAACCCCGTTCATTCACATGTTTAGAATTTGTTAAGTTAATAAATTTCCATTACTTCTGACGCATTACGTCTATGGGATGAGGCAACCCTTAGTTTTTCAGGCACTTTACCAACTGCAATCATCATAATTAAAATTTCAGAATCACTAATCTTTGCAGTTCTTTTTAATCTTTTTTCACTTGAATCAACAAGAGATAAATTTAATGGACATGTTCCTAAGCCTAATGAATGTAAAGCGTAGATTAAAGACATTGCATACATTCCACCATCAATATAACCTTGGTTTCTTTCATTGACTGCTACAAAATTTTCCCTCTTAGAGGTTACGATTAAAATTTTATTTGCAGTTTCTCCAAACCCTGCATTCCCATATTGGCATTTTAGCACTTCTTTTTTTAATTGTTCGTCGCTGTAAACATACACTCTAGAACTCTGTCTATTACAAACAGAAGGAGTTTTTTGTGCAATTTCAACAGCTTCTTTTATTAAATCTAAGCTGACCTCATCTGGAGTAAAATTTCTAATACTATATCTAGAATAAGCAAACTCTTTAAAATTAGTAAACTTCTTATGAATATCTGTTCTAAATAGTTCCGTTACACCACCAGTTGTCAGGTTATTTTCTTTTGGCGCTTTATTTTTTAAGTTAGTAATTTTATTCAGGAGGTCATCCATTGTTTGACCACTTCTAACATTAAAATCATGATAAGCAAACAATGTGTTTAAGGTAACTATTGAAACTTCATCCCATCCATATTTATTTGTATAATTTACTAATAAGTCAACTAAAAAATAAACGTGCTTTTTACCAAAACCGGGCTTTGGATTTGGTAAAGATAACCCCTTTTCAATTTTATGATAGTAAAAAATTAAACTTGCCTCGTGGTGTTCTTGTGTTTTAACAGAATTAAAAACCCCCGAAAATTTAGCAAACTTCTTCATATCTATTAAATAGTTTTTTATTAAAGCAGCTATTAAATATGGTTTACTTTCTCTAAATGATTGAGATGTAAATTTATTCATTGTACTCAGCCTTTCCAATTCTATAATTTTTCTAAAATATTATATTCCACTTGTAAATAAGTACCAATATCTCAACTGATCCTAGTTTCTAACAAAACTGAAAAGGAATTGTAAAATGCTAATTTATTTATGAATGTATTTGGAAAACAAATTAGAAGTAGTCTCCGGTAATGCAGCAGAATACAATTCTTTAATTTCCTCGTACTCAATCGATCTACCTAAGTTCGAGGTGCAAAAGTTAAAGAGTTTTTGAGAATTCTCTTCCATTTGTTCAATATCGCATTTCAAGCATAGTGCAAGCGGATAATCCTTTAAAATATCTATAACTTTATCATCATCTAAAGAATAAATATGAACTATAGGTTTTCCTGTGGCAATATATTCAAAAATTTTGCTTGGAATTTGATAAGAAACGCTATTCCCTAAATTAATTAGTATATCAGCGTTATACATTGCAGACTGTGCTTCTTCAAATGCAACTCTTCCATGTAAGATTAAAGTATTTTTTAAAGACGGTATAAATTTATTTAAGATAGAATCACAATCTCCTGTTGTATACATGTGTAATTCTGATATTTTGTTAATTCCTGATATTTTAAAAGTATTCAAAAAGTACTCTGGATTTCTTATTTTCTGGTAAAGCGCACCGGTATATACAATTTTAATTTTGTTGTTTCGACTAAAAACCTGTGAAAGATTTTTATTATCTACTTTA
Organism: Ureibacillus sp. MALMAid1270; assembly: GCF_049202975.1. NCBI lineage: Bacteria > Bacillati > Bacillota > Bacilli > Caryophanales > Caryophanaceae > Ureibacillus > Ureibacillus sp. MALMAid1270. The sequence continues at coordinate 27,054 of NZ_JBMIRP010000024.1, forward strand.
CCTAGTAAAGGATGCTCTGTTAGAACTATTTTTGATTTATGTTCTGAGAAAGGTGGTTGGGAAAATATCTCTTCTAACTGAGGTAATATGAATACCTTGTCAGATGCTTCAATTACTTTTTTTTCAAGCGCAAGGTGCCTTTTTTTTCTTATTTTAGTAACAAATGAACCCTTATGCAGAGCAATATTCTGAGTAAATGGATCAAACAAATAAGGAATAAATACCGTTTCCTTTTGGTCTAATTTTAATTTATATCCTGCAACAACTGATTCATACCCCAAAGAAACAGGGATTATTGCAGAAACCTTTTTTTCAAAATTAATAGCCTTTGTATTTTCATAAAACTTGTTAATTATACTTCTTCTTATACTGGTAGGTTTAATTAAAAACACTAAATAGTTCAGTATCCTAAAAAGTTTGAATATGACTCCAAATAAAACCTTAGTATAGGAAGATTCTGAGCTAAGATATTTTCCCTTTAAAAGGTTAAGAATATATGCATAATTATCCCTAATTCTTATTACATTTACACCATCCATACTTTCTTTAATAATCTTTTCTTCACCATAATGTAGGCAAATAACAGAAACTTCATAATTTCCTTTTAAAGACTGAATTACGTTAAATGCACAATTGCTTGTAGCGGTAATGTTAGGTTTATAGTTCGAAAGTAAAAACACAATATGTTTCAATTACTTAAACCTCTCTTTTATTTTTCAAATTTTTAATTTCATTAATAAATAAAATTATGTCGTTCCTTTTTAGAACGATATATACAGCCAATACTATTAAATAAATAATAAATGAAAGGACTCCATTAAGAATTGATGTTATTAAAATAAATGATGCTATTATTAAGAGTTCTTCAATAATATTAAGATTGGACATTCCACCCATTTTCTTTTTAAGAAAAATTTCTGAAGAATAACAACGCCATAGTAGTGTCAATAATGTACTTACGGCTATTACTTCAATGCTATCAAAAATTATAAAAAGAGGAATGCCAATAACAAGGAAAACAGCTATACTAGATAAATTTGCCAATAGCATTGCTTTTTCTTTTCTAAGCACTTTATAGAATGTATTATTAACAATCTGCATTTTACTTTGAGCCACTACGATGGGAAATAATATAAATAAATAATCTAATGTGGGAATATATTCAGTCATTATATTTTCAATTAGCCATCTTACTGGAAAGTAAACTAACATCATACTAAATATTAATACGGATGTCATTGAGTTTAATCTCTTAAAACTTGTTATTTTTTGAGTATCTGTCATTCTAGCAATAATTGGGTATAACACAAGACTAATAGCTGTTATAAACATTAATGCCAAATTTGTAGAAGTAATTGCAAATGAATATAATCCATATTCTTCAATACTTTTAGTATGCTCAATAATAATTCTTCCTAATCCTATAAGAAGCATACCCACTAGATTTGCAAGTAACAAATTAATACCGATTTTAATATTTTCCTTAAATTCTCTGAAACCTTCTACTAAAGATACTCCCTTAGTGAAAATAATTTCCTTACAATTGTAGATATTTATAAGTAAGACAATAATTTTCGATATAACATCTAGAGCCACAACAATCTGAAAATATTTGAAATCGAACAAAAATAACAATGAAATAGCAGTAATCATTGTTATTTTGTCAATTATTGTAGTAAAACTGTATAATTTCATACGATTCGTGATCTGATATATCATAATAAATACACTATTACATCCTAAAATAAATATTGTAAATGAAGCAAATCTATAAGCAAATTGCATCATTGGATCTGCCTCAAAACTTATTAATATATTTAATAGAGTAACAAATAATATTAGCATTATAGTATAGATCTTATAAGCGGTATGGAGAAGGGGTTTAGGTAACTCATTATAATCATATTTCCCGTACTTAAGGTATATCCCATCACCAAAACCTAAACCTAACACAGCAAAATAACTACTATAAAATAAATAAATCTGCCAGTAAGCAAAATGTGTTACACCTAAAAAATTGGGTAATACGAAAGAAGTTAACAAACTTAATACATATGCAATAATTTGTGAAGTAACAACATAAACAATATTTCGTAGACCTAATTTTAGTAGACCATTATTCAAATTAAATACTCCTTTTGGAGGTACACAATAATATTAATAATACTGCAGTATTAAATATTTTCACTTATGAAATTCTTTGAACTTTGAACAACTTCTTCAATCTTAATAGATTTAAAATGATAGGGAATAGAGTCTAGGATTTTTCCAAAATCTTCTTTTCTTTCTACCACTCTATTCTTATTATCCGTAATCTCTAAAAGATTTTCGATTCGTGTTCCTCTTTTATTATTTAATTTAATTGAAGCAAAATCCTTATTAAAAATAATTGAAAATGCTGTTCCATGAAATGAGTTGGTTATTACATAATCAGCATTCATAAAATAACCTAAAAATTCTTCTGGTCCTGCAGCTCTGATATGATAATCAGATTTGTACCTGTTGATAAAACTTCCAATTGATACAATCTTTAAATTGCGCGCTTCTGCAACCTTTCTGGCTAACGGTGTAACTAGAGGGTCATTTTCCAATGTATATATCAGTAGATATTTATCTATTTTCGGCTTTTTTGAAATTTTATTATAATCTCCCTTGTTAAGTAAAAACACAGGATCTACAACAAGTTCCGACTTTTTAATTCCTAGGTTTTCCAATATCCCTCGTCCTGATTCTTCCCTTATAGAAATAGCATCAAAAACTTCTAGATGTTTTTTGATCAGATTCTTTTCTTCATTTTTAACATATTCCTTTCCAAAACTTGCAGCATACGAAACCTTCTTACCAAAAGTAACAAAATCCAGAAAGAATGCAGGATCGACACCTTTAGTAATGTCACTATTCCATACCTGATCACTACCCACTATATATACATCACCCTTTGGATTACTTTCCTGAAGTTGAGAATAAGTCTTAAAAGTATTATTAGTAAGTTTTAAATTCTCATTAATGAATTTATTAAAACGATAACTCTTAAGAATTCTAAAAGGCAATGAAATAAAAGAAGAGACTATTGACCTATGAATTGGAATATTATTTTGCTTTAATTGTATTATTTTGTATTCATTAGATATATAATCAGGTCTATAATCAATTATTTCATTTTTATATCCTCTTTGTATTAAATAGCTTTGTAATGCAAATGCCTGCAATACGGCACCGTAATTATGCGCACTATGCATTGTTAATGTTAATACCCTTTTCATGTTTTCTCCTCAAATTCTGTCTTTTCTTTTTGTTTTATATAATAAAAATAATTAATTAAGAGTTTTTTATACGGCTTCTAAACTCAAATAGTTTTGCCGTAATAAAAGATCCGAATACTTTTTGAAAAAGTTTAATAAGTTTTATATTAGCTCTGTTTGAGTAATTTAATAAATTAATATTATTATTTATTAGCTTGATTAAACTTTTTCTTTCTAATTTAGATACCTTGTTTAGCTGTAAAAAAACAGCAGCAAAGTTAAAGGCAAAGCGGTTGTAGATACTCTGTTTTATTGTCTGAGGTAATTTACTATCTTCAGCAAAGTCTATCCAGTACTTACTTAAATTTATGGAATCAGTACATTTCTTTAAATCTAAGCTATTAGTTATAGACTCAGGCCTCTCTAACCTATAGCAGACATGAGGGTTGTTATTAAAGGACACTACTTTTGCACAAAGCATAACCTTAATGAACCAATCAATATCTTCTCCTATAACCAAATCTCTCTTAAAAAATAAATTATTGGTTAAAATAAATTCCCTATTGTAAATATTTCTCCATGCTGCCCAAGTTTGTTCTGGAATTTCATCAAATAAATATGAAAGAATTTCCTTTCCTTCTCTTAAGGTTACTTTACTTGCATCATATTCAAAGGGAACTGTTCTTTTATCATTTTTACTTTGATAATAATAATTAAATTTACCTAAAACTATATCTAATTTATTTTCACTTACTATTGCTTCTATTATTTTCATACATTTTTCTTCTAAAAAATCATCACTATCAAGAAACATTATATAGCTTCCAAATGCATTTTTTATTCCATAATTTCTACTCTCAGAGGCTCCTGCATTTTCCCTGTGGAATACTCTTATTCTTGAATCACGTCTCGCATAGTCTTCACATATTTCTCCACATTTATCAGGGGAACCATCATTTATTAGTAAAATTTCAATATTATCTATATCCTGAGATAATATACTATCAATACATTCACTTAAATATTCTTCAGTTTTGTAAACAGGAATTATAATACTAATTAAAGGCTTCATGCTTTCTCCTTCATTTTAAAAAGATTGTTCTACCCTGAAATTTTCATTTAGTTGAATTGAATTTTTTTCATTCAAAACCTTGCCTCTAAAAAGAATTGCTAAAAGTAAAATAGCCATTGAATACATTGTGCTAAGGCCACCGGCAGTCACCCAAGACATATACATTACTATCATAATTAAGAAGTTATCAAAATTAATTTTCATCTTTGCGATTACAAAGAATATTAATATGTTCCATACGAAGAACCCTATTAAACCTACATTAGAGATAATTGTTGGTAAGAAACCAAACGCATAACTTGTACCTACTCCAATTCCAAAAAAAGGTCTAGATACTAACAAATCGAAATTTTCTAGTACACTAATTAATCTAACATGCTCTGAAATTGTATAATCAACTTGTGTTACATCTTTAAATAACATTAGACTGTTAATAATTCTATTTAAATAATACGAAAAGTATTCAGAAAAGAAAATAAAGGGAAAAGTACAAGCCATAATAATAAAAGCAAATATTTTTTTCTTATTAATTACTGCATAGATAGCTATAATACAAATTGCAAGAACTACACCCATTAATGCTCTACTAAGTAACAATTCTATTATTGCAATAATTAGAAATATATTGTTTTTTCGGTTAGTCTCTTTTGATAAAATAATTACAAATGAATAATAGAATATTCCTATCGAAAGCTGTGAAGGCTCTCTCGTTAGTCCTTGTAGCGAAAATATCCCGTCTCTAACTAATAAGTCGGTAATTGTTGAATTTCCAATTCCGAATATCCAGTTGACTGCAGTATTGTAAAAACTGCTTTTAAATATATTTTTAATTATGAACTCAATTAAAACTAGGATTATTACAATATTACCTGTTCCTATAAAATACTTCTTTAAAATATTTATGTCCTTCTTTTTAATAACACTAATAGCAGCTATCGCGATTAAGATGAATAGTAATATTCTTAATGTCATTTTTATACTCTGAAACGTAAATTGAGCGTTTGTTGATTCACCAGTACCCCAACCCATACCATAAGTAACAATAGGTTTATCAATTGGGTTTATAATTAGCATAGCATTACTTATTATTACTACAAATCCTAGGAGGAATCCGAAAAAAACCAAACCTTTGTTTAAAGGTTGCTTAATTATTATTATTATAGAAAGAACACCAAGTAATAATAGCAGGAATTCAGAATAGGTAAACTCATAGGAACCAAATCTTAGAAAATAACCCACGTTAACAAACGATTCAACAGAAATTGTGATTGCTAATAAAGAGACGTAAATTTCCTTGAAGTTCTTTTTTTTAACAAAAACAAAAAATACTACTAAAATAATAAATAAACCAAAAGGATACAAAAAATCTACCTCTTTCAATTGGAACATGTAACATATAGAGCGCTAATACATGAATTACATATCATTAGATTCTATATACTTTACTTTGTTCTTGTATGTGGAAAATAGTAATTCAGCAAGTTTATTTGAATCAAACGGCTCAAAAAAATAGGCATTTTTATAACCATCCAAAACTTCATGTGAGAAAGGACAATCCGATGCTATAATTAATCCCCTATGCAACCTTGCTTCTAGCAAAGGTAATCCAAAAGTTTCTATAAATGATGGAAATAATAATATTGATTTTGTATAAAACTCAAAAACTTTATCTCTTTGAAGGTTCCCAACAAATTCTATAGGTAATTGGTATTTTTTTACTTCTTGATATAAATTGGCAATATTCTCATTTTCGTTCCCATCTAATGTAAATATTACTTTGAAATTAATATTCTCACTCTTTAATTTTTTACATGCCTCAACAATTACCTTATGGTTCTTATACACAAACTCACTTGCAGGATAAAAAAAAGTAGAATAGGATTCTTCGTTTGGTTTAAAATATTGCTTCACAGCTAAATTAATTTTAGGTGGTACTACTTTAATTTTCTCACTTTCAACATTCGTCTTTTCAATAATAGCTTCTTTCATCCATTTAGTTTGAACAATTACTTTATCCGCTTTTTTTATTGATTTAATTATTTTTCTTGAGATTATGTTTTGATATATCCATAAATGCCTATTTTCTTTTAAAGAAAATTTATAGTCTATAAAAGGTAAACAGTTATGAACATATAAAGTTTGTGTAACATCAGTATTTGGAATAATAATATTTTGGTAAGATATCACTTTATCAATTTTGTAGTCTTTTATTAATCTAGGAGCGATAATATTATCAAAGTATAACCTATGAAGCCAACTCTTTTTCACCCATGGAAAGCGCAGTACTCTAATATTCTCAGTTTCTTCAAGAGTTGGCTTACTAAGAACAAAAGTCCAATTAATAATCTTTTCCTGTGAGTTCCTTACTTCTCCATAAAATTCATTTAAAATTGATAATGCTCCAACAGTCTCTGCTGGAACATTAAAAACCATAATATTCATATGAATATCTTATCCTTTCCCCCAAACAACCTTATTCACAATAGGTGTATAACTCTGAATTAGTTTTATAACTTTAACTGAAACATTTATATCTTGATAATCAATAACTGGTTCAATTAATTCATTACTTTCCCACATGCTTCTACATAATTCAACAGACTGAATTACATCATCCTTTTTAATTCCACCCAGTATAATAGCTCCTTTATCCAATGCTTCAGGGCGTTCAGTAGATGTTCTGATTGAGACAGCTGGAAATCCTAATATAGAGGCTTCTTCTGGAACTGTACCGCTGTCTGATAGCACACAAAATGCATTTAATTGAAGTTTATTATAATCAAAGAAACCAAATGGCTTTAGATTTTTTACTAAGGAGTGAAATTTAAAGTCTCTTTTCTCGATAATATTTTTACTTCTTGGATGAGTAGAATAGATAACTGGTATTTGATAATACTCTGCAATTTCATTAATTGCATTCATTAACGATAAAAAGTTTTCCTCATTATCAATATTTTCCTCTCTATGTGCCGAAACTAATATATAATTTCCTTTTTCTAATCCAAGAGTTTCAAGAACTGTACTCTTATGAATATTATCTTCATATTTTTTCAGAACTTCTGTCATAGGAGACCCAGTCACATAAATATGTTCCTTTCTTACTCCTTCAGAAATTAGATACCTTCTTGCATGTTCGGTGTATGGCAAATTGACATCAGATATGTGATCAACAATCCTTCTGTTAATCTCTTCAGGTAAATTTTCGTCAAAACAACGATTCCCAGCTTCCATATGAAAAATAGGAACTTTAAGTCTTTTTGCTGAAATTGCTGATAATGCTGAATTTGTATCTCCTAAAATTAGTAATGCATCGGGTTTTTCTTTGCTAAGAAGTTCATACGATTTAGCGATAATATTCCCCATGGTTTCACCTAGATTATTCCCAACACTCTCTAAGTAAAAATCAGGCTCGCGGATTTCTAATTCTTCAAAGAAAACCTGGTTAAGTGAATAATCCCAATTTTGGCCTGTATGAACAAGTATATGATTAAAATATTTATCCATTTTCTTAATTGTTTCACTTAACCTTATTATTTCAGGTCTAGTTCCTACGATCGTCATAACTTTAAGTTTTTTCATTAAAATCTCCCTTTTGCATTAATTAAAATAATGTGGATATATTTCTTTATGAACTAAAATCCATTCTTTCATTTCAATAATCATTTCTTCGTATGATGGGACAGTAAAATTAAAATCCCCTCTATTATTAGTCAATGACTTATTTAACGAAACTTGATCACTCTTATTAATTTTTAAATGATTGCCTTTAAGATATTTATTAAAAAGGTTTAAAAGATCATACTTTGATATGGTGTCATTATTGACTAAATTATATAAACCAACCAAATTATCTACCATTGCCTTTTCCATAGCCTTTGCTAAGGTTATAGTAGTTACTCCAGTCCAAATTGCTTTGGTAAAACCATTAATTTCTCCATCCTGCTTCATAAACCAATTAAACAGACCTATACCATTTTCATTAATATCCGGACCAATTATAGAATTTCTAAAAGTTAAATCTTTGTCATTTTCTAGTTCCCCTAAAGCTTTGGATCTATCATAAAAAGTTTCTCCATCTCTTAAAGAACTTTCATTATAATTTCCACTCTTACCTGAAAAAACACAATCTGTGCTCATATGAATAATTTTTGTTTTGGTTTCCTTTGTTATATGACTCAGGTAATGAGGTAAATAACTATTTAAAAATACAGCTTGATGCTTATTTTCCTCAGCATATTGATTTAGTATACCTATGCAATTTAATACAGCATCATATTTGCCATTTACAATTGTTTCTGACACTAAAGGTAAATTCGTCACATCTGCAATAATATTATCACAATAAGGAAAAGGCCTTCTAGTTAAGGCAGTTACATCATGACCTTGCTCTTTTAAATAAATGGCAATTACGTGTCCAGCCATACCAGTAGCCCCTAATATTAAAAATCTCATGCGTACACCTTCATCCATTTATCAAGTTCTTCTCTAATATAATCGAGTTCCATTAACTTTTCTTTAATTTGCTCGATATTTAGACGATGTGTATTATGAGAATTGTATTCTTGATCAATAGAAAGTTTTTCATTTCCTTGTTCAAAGTACTTTTCATAGTTTAGATCACGTTTATCAGCTGGAACCCTGAAGAAACCACCCATGTCGTCCGCTACTACGTACTCTTCTCTTGTTAAAAGCGTCTCATATAACTTTTCTCCATGGCGTGTACCAATAACTTTTATCTCATTATTTGCCTCAAAAAGTTCTTTTAGAGCGATGGCTAAATCTCCAATTAAACAAGCAGGTGCTTTTTGAACCATAATATCTCCAGCCACAGCGTTTTGGAATGCAAATATGACCAACTCAACTGCTTCCTCAAGACTCATTAAATATCTAGTCATATTAGGATCTGTAACAGTTAGTGGTTGACCACTTTTGATTTGCTCAATAAATAATGGAATTACTGAACCTCGAGAAGCCATTACATTACCATATCTAGTTCCACAAATAAGCGTCCTATCTGGATCTACAGTTTTGGATTTAGCAACAAATACCTTTTCCATCATTGCCTTCGATATACCCATTGCATTAATTGGATAAGCCGCCTTATCTGTTGATAAACAGATTACTTTTTTTACTCCGTAATCTATTGCAGCGGTTAATACATTGTCAGTACCAAGTACGTTCGTTTTTACAGCTTCAAGAGGAAAGAACTCACAAGAAGGTACTTGTTTAAGTGCAGCTGCATGAAAAACATAATCAACCCCATGCATCGCATTCTTTACACTTGCTAAATCTCTTACATCACCAATATAAAATTTTAATTTATCATTTTTATATAACTTTCGCATATCATCTTGTTTCTTTTCATCACGTGAAAAAATTCGAATTTCTTTAATATCACTATCCAAAAATCTTTCCATAACTGCATTTCCAAAAGAACCGGTACCACCTGTAATTAATAATGTTTTATTTTCAAACAATTTTAACATCCCCATCTAATATAATTTTTGTTAACAACATATTCAATCTATTCATATATTTTACTTTCGAGAAATTTTCATCATAGTATCTCTTTGCATTTTGACCATAATCAAAATGCTTTTCTTTTTCTTTCGCAAACTTCCTTATATTATTAGCTAACTCTTTTGAGTGTTCAGCTGGAGAACAATAGCCACAGTCTGCTTCATTAATTACAATTTGAGTTTCTCCATCTATTGACCCTATTATCGGCTTACCTGCCGCCATATAGGATTGCACTTTATTCGGTAGTGTATATGAAATAACTTTATTAGCTTTCAATGTAACTAAAAAAGCATCAGCCATTTCATAAAATCGTGGCATTTCTGTAATAGGGTGTTGTCCATGAAAGGTTACATTATCAATTTTTAGTTGTTTGACTAATTCTTCACATTTTGTTTTTGAAGATCCATCACCGACTATATGAAAGTTAATTTTCCGATTATCTTTAAGTTCGTTAGCAGCATATATAATTGTTTCTACGCTCTGCATTTCTCCGATATTTCCTGCAAAAACAAGATTTATATTCTCATTTTCCTTTTTTCCCGGTTTAATATTTTCAAATAAGGCTTCTGCATAAACCGGCAAATGAGTAATATCTTTTTTAACATTTAAAGTATTCATGAAATATTCTTCGAATAATTTTGAACTTGTAAATATGTGATCTGCTTTATTATAAATCCACCTACTTAACTTAAGTAACAAACTATATATCTTACTATCCGAAGAGATACCTGCTGATGCTATACTTTCTGGCCATAAGTCGTGGCAGTATATTATGAGAGGTTTTTTTGTGAGTTTCTTTAGCATAATTCCTGGCAATGCCATCGTTACTGGTGAAAGTTGATAGACTAATATTAAATCAAAATCTTTTTTAATAAAAAGGGCTTTAAAAGTAGAAGATATAGCAAAACTCAAATAGTTTACTACTAATCTCTTAGTACCTTCTCTCCTTCCCAAAAGCCAAGAACGTATAACTTTAACTCCATTTATCTCTTCTTTTCTATTTTTAAAACCTTTGTACTTTTCATCTACAATTCCATTAGGATAGTTTGGTAACCCAGTCAAGACGGTTATATCATGTCCCTCTTTTACTAGTTCAAAGCATATATCATTTACTCTAAATTGTTCAGGATAAAAATATTGGCACACTACAAGTATTTTCATTTTATTTTCCTCTTTGCCTGCTATTCAAATACTCTTCTACTTCACCCTTAATTCCTTCTTCAAATGATATAGGAGAGTATCCAAAGTCTTTTGTCGCTTCCTCATAACTAAAATCCTTATCTTCCTGCATTCTAAGTACCTGTTCAACGGAGATAATAGCCTTTTTATCTATGACATTGTAAATTTTTGCTGATAATACAGAAAGCCATAATGGTATTTTAACCAATGTATTTTTTCTATTTAATGTTTTAGAAACACATCGAACTAGATCAATATATTTAATAGGAGCTTTACCAGACAAATTGTAATCCTTATTAAATGTCTTATCTTTATTCATCAGTACATCATAGTAAGCATCGCCTAGATCTTTAGCATATACGGGCTGCATTAAGTTCTCTCCCTGACCAAACATTGGGAAAAATTTATGTCGATATAAATAGTCCACCAATTTATACATATTTCTATCTCCAGATGATCCATAAATCATTGTTGGCCTAAGAACCGTTATACCTATCTTATCTCGCTTTTCAATTAATCCATCTTCAATATTAATATACTCTTCAGAGGCACTTTTATATTTAGAAAATCTCCCGGTAGTATGAACAAGTATCGCCCATTTTACGTTATTTTTAATTGCGGCATCTATAACATTATTTGAAAATAATATAGTCGAGATGTGCACTACCGTTTCAACACCCGACATTAAATTTTCAATTGAACTCTTATTACTTAAATCTCCATAGACCTTTTCAATATTAAGTCCGGATTTATCTATTAGATCTGTGTTACTATTTTCCCTTACCAAACACCTTATTTTCCCTTTATAATTTTCTTCAACTAATCTTTTTAAAAACCACTTCCCAGTGTGGCCAGTAATCCCAGTAACAAATAACATTTTTACACCCCTAATATCCAATTTACTTTTATCATGAACTGGTCTCCTTAGAGCTCGCAATTTCTTTCTTAACTCCTGTACCACCTTCAACAACCCCGTCGCTTTTCAAAACACTTACGATAGTTAAGAAGAAACATTTAACATCCATCCAAAAGCTAATCTTCTCAACATACTCGCCATCAAGCTTTGACTTAATCTCAATAGGGAGTTCATCCCTACCATTAATCTGTGCCCAACCTGTCAATCCAGGTGGTACATCATTAGCGCCATATTTATCTCGTTCAGCGATAAGATCATATTGATTCCAAAGTGCTGGCCTAGGCCCGATTATACTCATCTGTCCAACAAAAATATTCCAAATTTGCGGTAGCTCATCAAGTGAGGTCTTTCTCAGAAATTTACCCATCTTTGTGATATACTGTTCTGGATTACTTAATAAGTGAGTTGGAGTGTCCTTCGGTGTATCTATTCTCATGGTACGGAATTTTAAAATGTTAAAATGTGTCTTGTTAATTCCTACACGCTTTTGCTTAAACAGAACCGGCCCTCTTGAATCAATCTTAATAGCAATAATTAGAATTAAAAAAATGGGAGATAAAACAATAAGTCCAATTAAAGAAAGAATGAAATCTATCAATCTTTTAACCTTCATATACATCCTGCTACACTCCTTAAAATTTGTTCTTTAGTAGATTAGGACTTAATTGGAAGTCACTTATTCCAACCAACTACTAAACCACCAAAATTGTTATCTATAACTTATAGCCACCTCGTAATATCTATTCAATCTAACAAGCTAATACGAATTAGATATTCTCTTCATAACCACTCTCAACCAAGTTTCTTCCTATTATTTATACCATTCAATCAATCTATAATTCTCACTAAAAACGCCTCAAACCCTTATCCCACAAGGTTTCTAGCACTCAATCTAACTACGATACTCAGTTCCTTGAATTTATTTAATCTATTTTCAGAATATTCTTACTTAAAAACCCTGTTAAATCAACGTTTTCAGAATCCATATATTTACAAATGAGTGTTTTTTATCTATTTCATCTAGTACATAGTAACCCCACGAGAATTATGTACAATAGATAAATCCCATATATTGTACCAATCACTAACCCGAAAGGGTTTCAATGCACAATATATAGTGGTCATCTACCCACCATTCTCACTTCCACATCACCATTCAATCATTATTTATAAATAAGGCACCTCTTCATTTGATCTTCATCTAGCTCTTGGTCAGAATGTACGCTACACAACACATGTCCATCTTTAAAAGTAATGACTCCATTTACAGGACAGATACTTGTATGAAATTTAAAAAGATGTTCCATAAAAAGAATTTCCTGATGTTCCAAACTTTCGACGGTAAGGTGAAGCTCATAAGACTTTTCCAATTCCATTCTATTATAGTTACACACTTCAGCATTCATCTTATCCATAATTGCTGATATAGACGGTATCGCAAGTAATATAATAATACTAAGGATTACGATCACTGCAAGAAGCTCTATTAAAGTAAGGCCCTTATTATTTAAATACCTAAACTTACTCATCGACAACAAACTTAACATTTAATCCACCCCATTGGTATAGTACAGTATTCTTCTTTAGTCCAAAGATTCATCTAGTCTATTCAATGAGGTAAATTAACAAATATTTATATTATTGCTCGATTTTTGTTCTATTCTAAAATTATGAGTAGTATGTATAAATTAGGGCATCTAACCCTACCTCACACCACACTAACGACAACAATTTGTATCTAAGGTATTTTTTACCCACAACATAGCCGAGTGCCTCCAATGATAAAGGTATAGTAGACATTACCTTAATACTACTGTTATAAAAAATAAAACAAAAATATTAAGCAATTGTAAATTTCTTTACTTAGGCATTCTATTAATCTCATAATCTACTAAACATTAACCATTAATTAAAAAATTTAAACCCTACAACTTCTTATTAACTAATTCCTTAAATCTAATAGTTATTATATTTTTAAAGTTACTTTTTCTTGTTCTACTACATTCTCTTCATTCAACAATTCCTTTATTTCATTCTTATAAGCCTCAACACCCGGCTGATCAAAAGGATTCACTTCCATTAAATACGCACTCATCGTACAAGCCTTCATAAAGAAATAGATTAAATAACCCATATGGTATTCATTTAATTGTTTTAATTCAATTTGTATTACTGGAACTCCACCAGCAGCATGTGCTCTTGCTGAGCCATTTTTTGAAATGTTATTAATCTCATTAAAACTACGATTTTTTAAGTAGTTTAATAGATCTTCATTTCGTACATCATCTGGAACAATATAATCATCATTAATTTCACTGAAATGTAATAACGTTTCAAAAAGAATTGGACTAGCCTCTTGTATAAACTGCCCAATCGAATGTAAATCCGTCGAAAAATTCGATGTTACTGGTAAGATTCCCTTCTTATCTTTCCCTTCACTTTCCCCAAACAACTGCTTCCACCTTTCATGAAAACTCGCAAGTCCTGGTTCAAAAGAAGCTAACATTTCTACTTTGTATCCTTGGATATATAATTCATGTCTAATTGTTGCATAACGATACGCTTCGTTCTTTTCAAGAGATTCTTCTTTCAACTCTATCGCTGCTTGCTTTGCCCCATTAAGTAACTCTTTAATATCGATACCTGCTACTGCAATTGGTAGTAAACCAACAGGAGTTAATACAGAGAAACGTCCACCAATATTTTGTGGGATTTCAAATGTGCGATAGTTGTGTTTTTCAGCTATATCATTTAACAGTCCTTTTTCAAGATCAGTTGTTACAATAATGCGTTGTACTGCTTCGTCTCCGTATCGTTCTTCCATATATTGACGAAGAACTCGAAATGCAAGTGCTGGTTCCATTGTAGAACCAGACTTTGAAATGACATTCACATACACTTCTTTGTTTGTGAGACTCTTCACTAATTGATGAATATATGCACCACTTAAATTTTGACCAGCGTAGATTACTTCAATTCCGTTTTCGTGCGTTCCGAAGTAAGGTATTAAAGCATCTTGGATAGCTTTTGCTCCTAAATAAGAACCACCAATTCCAACTACCACTAATACGTCCGCTTTTAACTTAACCTCATTTGCTACATCTAAAATCGACTGAATCAATTCACTGTTATCTTCTAAAGGTGCATGGACCCAGCCAGTTGGCTCATCTTTTGTTGTGTGTAAATGATGATGAATCTTTGCTACAGTAGAAGCATATTTCGATATATCTACTTCAATCAATTCTTCATTTAATATTTTAGTTTGAAGGTTTTGCGTTGACACGTTCTCCCTCTTTTCGACAAATTTTATAGAGTTAGTCGGAATTCTAATTCCTCTAACTCACTGATATTTTTAAAGGTTCTCTTTCTTCTTTTCTATTCCATTTTCCGTTTGCCACTGAAACTATTTCCTCTTTAATCTCGTCTATAGTCATAGATTGTAATTTATACAGTAGTTCATGAAGCGCTTGGTGTTCCATTGGGGTAGCCCGTCCAACGTGAATTTTTGGATAAATATGTTCTTGTTGGATTTCTTCTGGTTTTAAAAGTTCTTCATACATTTTTTCACCTGGACGGATTCCAGAGAATTCGATTTTTATCTCGTTTTCTGAGAAGCCCGATAATCGAATTAAGTTACGTGCTAAGTCGACGATTTTTACTGGTTCTCCCATATCAAGAACAAATACTTCTCCACCTTTTGCAAGTGTACCTGCCTGTAGGACAAGTCTTGAAGCTTCAGGGATCGTCATAAAGTAACGAGTCATATCAGGGTGAGTCACAGTAACTGGACCACCTAATGCAATTTGTTGCTTGAACCGAGGAACAACACTCCCACGTGAACCAAGTACGTTACCAAAGCGTACAGCTGCAAAATTTGTTTCACTTCTCGTTGCAAGATTTTGAACAACCATTTCTGCTATACGTTTTGTTGAACCCATTACGTTTGGAGGGTTAACAGCCTTATCTGTTGAAATGAGTACAAAGTTTGACACTCCAAATTCATGGGCAGCATCCGCTACGTTTTTCGTACCAAATACGTTGTTTTTCACAGCTTCTTGTGGATTGTATTCCATTAATGGAACATGTTTATGCGCAGCAGCATGGTAAATCACATCTGGTTGATAATTCGCTACTACATCAAATATTCGGTTCCGATCTTGTACATCTGCAATAATTGGAACGATTTCTGTATTATCTTTACCGTATTCCTCATTTAGCTCCATATGGATAGTATAAATAGAGTTTTCACCATGTCCTAACAGAAGGAGCTTTCTAGGTTTGAACTTCATCACTTGACGACAAATTTCTGATCCAATGGAACCACCTGCACCAGTAACTAAAATAATTTTATCTGTTAATTTTTTAGATATTGCTTCCATATCAAGTTTTACTTCATCGCGTCCAAGTAAATCCTCAATTTTCACTTCCTGCATATCTTTTACAGATACTTTTCCTGTCATGACGTCTTCGATCTTCGGCATTATTTTGATAGGAACGTTTGATAGCTTACACACTTCATAAATTTCTTTCAATTCATTTTTCTTTAGCGAAGGAATCGCTATAATGATTTCTTCTACACCTTTTTCCGAAACAATTGAAGGGATATCTCGAACCATCCCCAACACTTTTACATCATTTATGTTGAGTCTTTGTTTTAATGGGTCATCATCGATAAATCCAACCGGTTTATACTCAGGATTTGGATTATGCTTTATATTACGAACTAACATCGTCCCTGCTTGTCCAGCACCAATGATTAGCACTTTTTTCAAATCACCAGATGGCGACATTAAACGGCGATCGTGAAACAGTCGCAGTAAGAACCTTGAACCACCAATTAAAATAATGTGTGAAAACCAAGTAATCATCATGACGCGGAAATATACATCACCAATAATGACAAACTGCATTAAGCTTGCTGCTCCAATTGAAATCGATACTGCGTAAAAGATGATGACTAGTTCTTTGACGGAGGCAACACTCCACATCCGGTCATATAAATGATAAAAATAGGCTACGATATGATGGCTTAGTAATATAGTCACAGAACTTAGAGCGATTAGTGGATTTGAGAATAGAGTTAGTTCTGGATGTATGAGCCAATTACTAAAATAAATGGAGTATACGACGATAAACGAATCTAAAAGGAAAAACACAAGGTACCGAAACTTATAATTCATACATTTTAAACCTCTTTCAATATGCTAATTTTCACAATTTGCATTTAATTCCATTTTAACGAATCAATAAACCTATTACCATTTATCTATATAATAACATCCATTCTATACCAAATTTTTGGTAATTTCAATAATACTGAAAGAATTTACTAGTTTTTTTATATTACTGATCTGTAAACTACTTGCATTTTGTATACATAATTTATAACGATTCTAACAATATCATATTTTTATCATAATGATTTTAGTAATTGCTAGAACTTTAGGATGTTCCACCATTTCTTTTTCTTTACTTCTTCTGGTTCAAATAATTCTAAAGGTATATTTCGTAAGATTCGCTTGTTGTTCTCTAGTAATATATTCACAGAATCTAGTAATTTTTGTTTTTCAAGATAAGCTAACCCTTTTTCAAATAAGAACGGTCTTGTATCGTGATTGTGTACATCAGATCCATATGTGTGAACTAAATTTGCTCGGACTAAATCGATCGATAACTTTTGTACAGCTCGCCCAAAATGCCCAGCTACACTTCCTGCTGTAATTTGTGCTACTGCTCCTTCACGTATTAATCGTTCTAATCGCTCAGGTTTCTCTGCGATTCCTTTATTTCTCTCTGGGTGTGCAATAATTGGTGTAATACCTTCTGCAATTAAAGAATTTACGATATTCTTCGTGTAATGTGGCACACTGTTGGATGGGAGTTCTAGTAATAGATAGTCTGAGTTCGCTAGCTTGTGAATTTGACCGGATTTACATAATTCAACAAGTTTATCATTAAGGCGTACTTCATGACCTAGATGAATGGTTAATGGTATTTGTAGGTTGTTTAGTTCTCTTTGTAATTGGTTCACTTGCTCGATCACCTTTTGCGCCGGAACATTATATTGAGGGTGAAATGCATGGGAGGTTGAAATAATATCAGTGATTCCTTCACTGGCAGCAGTTTTCAGCATATTCATAGATTCTTCTTTTGTTTTAGGACCATCATCTAGGTTAAATAATATATGGCTATGGATGTCGATCATTTTCAATAACCTCCTGGATTTTGATTGGGTGGGACATTGGGGACAGTAAATCTGTCCCAGTTTACTTGTATCCATAGTCGTTAACTAGGAAAACTTTCCTACCCCAGCTTTGATAATATATTATTAGGTGAGGTTGCATATGTTAATTTGTATGTAATAGTGCGAAAAAAGTAATAGGCCAAATTTTGCGCCTATTACCTCTCTGTTCCGTAATATTGATAGTAGTAATGGTCTTTTGATAGTTTATGGTTATTCATTACTACACCAATAATATTTGCTTTCGATTTATCAAGCACATCTTTTGCTTTTGCTACTTCTTCTTTTCCTGTTTCACCCGAATTGATAACCAATATAGTTGCATCGCATTTGTGGGAGATGATTTGTGCATCTGTGACAGAAAGGATTGGCGGCGCATCAAATATGATTAAATCAAAGTTTTCAAGTAATTTTTGAACTACAACTTCCATTTGTTTAGAAGCAAGTAGTTCCGCTGGGTTCGGTGGAATAACACCACTCGGAATGACATAAAGTCCTTCAACATTGGTCGGTTGAATCGCTTCTTGAACTTCACATTGTCTCGCTAAAACACTAGATAGACCATTTGTGTTTCTTAACTTAAATGTATAGTGCACTGTTGGCTTTCTTAAATCGGCATCTATCAGTAACACTTTTTTTCCTTCTTGAGAAAATACCCCTGCAATATTAGCAGCAGTTGTCGATTTCCCTTCGCTAGGACCTGCTGAAGAAACAAGTAACGTTTTCAACTCTTGGTCAGGCATTGAAAATTTAATATTCGTACGTATGGAACGGAATTGTTCTGATATAAATGATTTCGGGCTAGCTTGAACGATAAGTTTCCTAGCCATTGCTGTTTTCACTTTTTTATTCTTTTTAAACATGTATACCCTTACCTTCCTCTTTTCCTTGGTTTCTACTCTTGCCTCGGCTGCTTTTGGAGGAATCGGATGTTGCAAAATCTTCAGGAATTGGACTCACTAATCCTAAAATTGGTAAACCTAAAATATCTTCGACGTCTTGTTCAGTTTTTACAGTCGTATCTAGGTATTCTAGTAGGAATGCTAAACCAACACCAATCATTAACCCAACGACCATGGCGATAGCTACGTTCATTGTTTTGTTTGGCTTAATTGGACTTGGATCTGCTGGTAATACTGCTGGTGATAAGATGTTCACATTATCCGCATTCATTAACTTTGGAATTTCTTCCTTAAAAACTTGAGCAACGGTATTCGCAATATCGACCGCCATGAAGGCTTGTTCGTCTTGTACGGATATAGTAACGACTTGAGAATCGTTTGCATTCGTAACTGTAATTTGGTTTGTTAATGCAGATGGAGTTGTATCTAGATCTAATCTTTCAATAACAATATTTAAAATTGCAGGACTTTTAATAATGACATTATAAGTATTGATTAACTGTAAGTTCGTTTGTATGTCTGATGTTTGGATTGGTTGCTGTTCTTGTTTTGTTTGGTTTACAAGAATTTGTGTGGAACCTTGGTATATAGGTGTTAAGAAGAAAAAGCTAATAATCCCTGCAATTAACATAGCTCCAATCGTGATACTAATAATTAGTCCGATTCTCTTCTTCAACACCTTGAATATGTCTTGTAAGCTGATTGTTTCTTCTTGCACTGGTGCTCATCTCCCCCTAAATAACTCTACATATTATAACTTATAGACCATTTTTTGTCTTTGTTTTATATGATATTCACAATTTCGAAACAAATATTTGATAGAGTTTAAGATTGTTGGTATATGGAGGAATCCATGCTTATTCTTAGTGAATACGCATAGATCTCTCATATTTTTTTGAATTCATTTGAGTGGTCATGATCCTTTGGGCAACAGGGAAAAGTATGTAGGTGATTCGTGTTGATATCAAATCAGATTTAACTATAATACCTCTAATGCTTTCTTTAGGAGATTACTTCTACGTGTTTCTTTTGTCGCATTGTATTCGTCACGGAAGCTAGAAGCATGGTCTTTACTAAAACCATTTCGCTCAAAATCATTTTCAATTACTTTAATTAGGCTGTTAAATGCAGCATCAGTGCTTGCTTCTAGTGCATCTGCTGCACCCATGTATTTGTTATAAAAATAACCAAAGCTAATACTTTCACCGTTTGATTTCTTTGTTGAATACTCTTTTTTCGCTTGAGAAATCAGGCCATTAATTTTTGTTTCGGCTTGGGCTTCAAGTGCTTCGAGTGTTGGCATATATTTTGCTTTGATTGTAGCAACAGTAGGTTTTTCTTCAGTTGGTTGGTTTGTTGTTGGCTTGTCCTGAGATTTGTTGTCTTTGCCTGCTGTTGCACCTTGGTTTTGGTTATTTGTATTTGATGTGTTAGTATCACCAGTGTTAGTATTCTCAGTTGATTCGTTTGTTTGAGAATTAGTGTTGTTAGCTGTTGTTGACTCAGCATTTGACTCAGCAGGTTTTTCTTCGACTATATTTCCTTCTTTGTCAATTACTAGTTCACTACCATCAGGTAACTGAATCACATAGTTTTCTTCAATGAGTTCATCTACAACAGGATCCGCCACATCATATTGTTTGATTTTTAACTCATAGATGATATATCCACCTAAACCTAATATGATTAACAAAAATCCACTAAGTACATAAAGCCAAATTTTCTTTTTCTTCTTCTTTGATTTCTTCGAACGGTCTTTCATAAAAAATCTCCTTTTCCTGCATTACATTTCCTGTTAAATTAACCTTAACACTCAAATTCCCCAGAACACCCGTGTTCTGGGGAATTAAACCAACATTGAATGGGCAAAACTATTATTTTTTCAATACGATTTTATATGTTACATCTGTAACGTTTACATAATCGATTTTGACTGTAATTTTATCTGTTCCAAAAGTATCAACAAAATCGCCAAGCGTAGTAGTCCCAGGAGCAACATCGCTTACAAATCCATCAACTAGCGTTACAATTAAATTTCTGTTTGGTGATGATTCACTAGGTAATAAGTCAGTTTTATTAAATACTTTTACTACATGTTCATCTTCTTCCGGTACGTCAATAGTAACTGTCATAGAATTTACTTCATCATATAAAGTTCCTAAATAGTCTACTTTAGAAATGATCTGAGCAAATGTATAATCGTTTTCTCTATCTTTTAATTCAGTTCTTACTTTTGATAAAGTTTTACCAGATGTAGCAACTGTAAATCCAATTTCATTATTACTTAATTTATTTAAATCCATAGTACCAAAAGGTGAAATTGAAGTGCCAAATTCTGTATTAAAATCTTTAATAGCTTCGTGCATTTTTTCATTTACAGTAAGAGTTACTCCTCCACCGCCGCCACCTGTATTCCCACCAGTATTTCCACCTGGTGTCGGTGTAGTAGGTTCTTCTTTAACTTCTTTACCTTTTTCATCAACAACTACGATGTCTTTTACGATATCTTTAACTTCTTCGTAGTTAGAGATTACGTCAGCTAATGTTTTACCAACAGGAACTTGGATTTTTTCGATTTTCGTTGTTGCATCTAGTTTTAGCTTGGTATCGCCTTGAATAGCAACTTCTTTCGCTTCAACACCAACTAATTCTACAGTTAAACCTTCAGCAACAGTAATTTTTTCTGTTACTACGTTTTTAACTACTACTTTTGTTCCGTTAACTGTAACGTTAGGAATGTAGTAACCGCCAGCATCAAATGTAGCATCAGAAGCAGTAATAGTTAATGATTTTAATTTTAATTTTGCAGTTTCAGCAGCTACGAATGTTTGTAAAGAAGCGAATGCTGTAGTTTCTTCTTCTAATTTGATTTTAGCACCTTTTAATGCTGCTAAGTTTGCAGCGTTGAATACTTTTGCAAGTTCTGCATCAATTGCATATTTGCCTTTAGTTGTAATAAGTTGTCCGTCTTTAATATCCACAACTTTTTCTGGGCTAGCGATTTCAGCTTTTACTACGAAAGTAGCAAGTTGACCACGAGTTACTTTGTCATATAAACCGAATTTAGTTGATGATACACCTTTTGTTACACCATTAGCAAATAATGTAGATACGTAAGATTCATAGACACTTCCTTTTGCATCAGTGAATGGTAAATTATTAGCTTGTCCTTCTAATTCAAATGCTCTATTAATGATGATTGCCATTTGACCTCGAGTTAATGTGTCTTTCATACCATATGTACCATTAGGGTAACCTTTAATGATGCCTTTATTCGCTAGGGCTGCGATAACACCATAATAAGGATGTGATTTCGGAACGTCTTTGAATTTTGGATCTGTAACATTTTCAGTATCTATATCTAGTACTTTTGCAATGATTAATGCAGCGTGAGCTCGAGTAATGGGTTCACCAGCTCTGAAAGTGTTATCTGGGAAACCATTAATAATACCACGGTCTACTAGATTCATAATAGTGCTGTAAAAATTATCACCTTCCTTTAGATCTGTGAAATTTTTTGCAGCTTGTGCGTCAGCTGGCGCAAGTGCTACTACTGAACCTGTTACAACAGCGCTTGCCATTGCGATGTTAAAAAGGTTCTTTTTAGTTTGCTTTTTCATTAGCATTTCCTCCTAATACATTTCCTTTATAATTGTAAAATAATCCCTAATACTTCTTTATGTTAACATAACCACTTTGAAAAAACTATTAAATTAGCATTATTCAAAATATTTTAATATAAATGATAGAAAAAGACTAGTAGATTATGTATTCACTTATGCTATTATCTCATTTTTTCTATCAATGGTATAATTGATTTGTAAATTTTTCCTTAATTTTATACCAAATTTTCCATAAACTAAAGCCCCTTCCATATATTTCTCTGGAAGGGGTTGATTTGTAGTTATTTATTTTGCGTATTCGACTGCACGCGTTTCTCGAATAACTGTCACTTTAATGTGTCCAGGGTAATCGAGTTCTTCTTCAATGCGTTTTCTAATATCACGCGCTAAGCGGTGTGCAGCTAAGTCGTCAATTCTTTCAGGTTGTACAATGATTCGTATTTCGCGACCAGCTTGAATAGCATACGATTTTTCTACACCTTCGTAAGACTCTGAAATTTCTTCGAGTTTTTGAAGACGGCGAATGTAGTTTTCAAGTGTTTCACTACGAGCACCAGGTCTTGCAGCTGATAATGCGTCTGCTGCTGCAACGATTACAGAAATAACAGATGTTGGTTCTGTATCGCCATGGTGGGAAGCGATCGAGTTAATAACAACTGGATGTTCTTTGTACTTCGTAGCAAGCTCGACACCGATTTCTACGTGGCTACCTTCTACTTCGTGGTCAATCGCTTTACCGATATCGTGTAGTAATCCTGCACGTTTTGCTAACAATACATCTTCACCTAGTTCGGCAGCAAGTAAGCCTGATAAGTGTGCCACTTCTATGGAATGTTTTAACACATTCTGACCATAGCTTGTACGATATTTCATACGACCTAAGATTTTCATTAAATCTGGATGTAAATTGTGAATGCCCACTTCGAATGTTGTTTGTTCACCTGTTTCACGGATTTGCTCGTCCATTTCACGACGTGATTTTTCCACCATTTCCTCGATACGAGCTGGGTGGATACGACCATCTTGTACTAATTTTTCTAATGCAAGACGCGCCGTTTCACGACGGATTGGGTCAAATCCTGAAAGAATAACTGCTTCTGGTGTGTCATCGATGATTAGATCGATGCCAGTCAGTGTTTCAAGTGTACGAATATTACGACCTTCACGACCGATAATACGGCCTTTCATCTCGTCATTCGGTAGGTTTACAACGGATACAGTTGTTTCGGCAACGTGATCAGCTGCAAAGCGTTGTAGGGCTAGTGATAAAATTTCTCGTGCTTTTTTGTCAGATTCTTCTTTGGCACGTGTTTCTGCTTCTTTTGTCATCAATGCAATTTCAGTTGAAATTTCTTTTTCCACTTCACTGATGATGATATTTTTTGCTTCTTCACGTGTTAAAGCTGCAATGCGCTCAAGCTCTGATTTTTGCGCGTTCACAAGCTCCTCCACTTTACTCTCCATCTGTTCAATATGCTGTTGTCTTTCGGCTAGGGTTTCTTCTTTCCGCTCTAAGCTCGATTCTCTTTTATTCAGAGCATCATCCTTGCGATCAAGATTTTCTTCTCTTTGCAATAACCGGTTTTCTTGTTTCTGAAGCTCATTCCGGCGTTCACGGATGTCTTTTTCTGCTTCAGTACGAAGTCTGTGAGTTTCATCTTTTGCTTCTAGTAGTGCTTCTTTTTTCAGCGTTTCCGCATCGCGTTTAGCTTCATCAATGATGAGGCTAGCCGTGTGTTTAGCACCATTCACGTTTGATTCATTCACTTTTTTCATATAGAAATAGATAACAGCGGCACCGACAGCGAATCCAAGCAAAGCGGAGATAATTAGTTCAAACATTTTGAACACCTCCATTGCTTTTTCATTTCATTTTCAGTCGGCTATATATTGATGTACTTATAAATTCGAATCAAATCGGAATAGTCCGAATTGAAACGGTTGGATCGAATTTGATAGATATCAATTCTCCTATTAGAATATCAGAGTCTAATCGGAGGCAAAACAATCCTAATGCAAATCAACATACTGCCTATTTCATTTCAAAATTTAGAAATTATACAACTTTAATTGTATAGTT
This sequence comes from Ureibacillus sp. MALMAid1270, assembly GCF_049202975.1. Classification (NCBI taxonomy): domain Bacteria; kingdom Bacillati; phylum Bacillota; class Bacilli; order Caryophanales; family Caryophanaceae; genus Ureibacillus; species Ureibacillus sp. MALMAid1270. The sequence continues at coordinate 51,829 of NZ_JBMIRP010000024.1, forward strand.
CCATTTTTGGTCTGTCAAGGATTGCTACAGTAAGTAGACTCCTAGTAATAACATATTTTCGTAAACTGGTCAGAATCTTTGTAATTTTGAATGTCTTAGGAACAAGTAAATTATTCCTGTTAACTAATATTATTGTTATATTTTATAGATTTCATTCATTTTTTGGGAAATTTGGGGGTTGATAGGTGTTCTAGTTTCCGGCACTGGGGAACGTTGCGAAGCAGGTACGGGATAGTTTGGAAATTTACATGAAAGTTTTATACATGGACAAAACTTGTGATATTTTTAGTTGAAATGTCCATGAGTAGTGCTCTCATGGACAAGACTAGTGGAAATTTCAGTTAAAGTGTCTATGAGTAGCTGGCTTGCGGACAAAAATGGTGGAAATTTCACCGGAAGTGTCCATAAGAAGTGCTCTCATAGACAAGTCTAGTGGAAATTTCAGTTAAAGTGTCTATGAGTAGCTGGCTTACGGACAAAACTGGTGGTATTTCCTATTGATATGTCCATTAGTACGAGGTTAATGGACAAAGCTCTAGATTTTTACTTGGAAATTGTCCATTATAACAGGGTTATTGGACAGTTCCCCTAGATAATTCGGTGGAATTGCCCATTACCCACCATTTAATGGACATTACTAAATAATATTTCATTCAAATTATTCATAATTGCTTTGATATTGGACAAATCGAAGCTAGAAAGCTATTGAAATGTTTCGTTGGATCTGGCTACGAGACAAAAGGCATTGTAAAGTTACTCAGAATATCTTACGTGATGCTTATTTTTATTCCCTTCAACCAAATATGCCTCACCTAGTTCTTTAAAAATCCGGTGACTCTCAATCATCTCACTACAATCCAGGTTGTCAGGTAGCAAGATTTCATATATATAATCTTTTTCGAGTATGAATGGTAGTATTTGTGCGAAGTCGATCATGCCTTTGCCAATCATCAAGGAATCATGTTTAATTCCCTTGCTGTCGACGACATGATAGTAATGGATATGGTTCTGAAGGAGCTCGATAGTTTTGTAAAGTAATTCGTTGTCACCATTGAGACTGATAAATGCATGACTGACATCAAAACAGAGTTTTAGTGGAGTATCTATTATTAGATTTGCTAAATACATATCTTTTCGAAAAGCGCCGACTCCCCTTACACCATTCTCCCAAAGAATACGACCCTTTCCGTATTTTTCGTCAAACTGAATGGTTCTGGAGATTGTGTGAATCAGGCTTTTTTTCTCGGCCAGATCCGGTTCTGGCAAACTATTTTTTCGTCCATAATTCCAATGGACAACCACATAACAATTATACCGTTCACAGAGATCGACTAAAATTCGTGTACTTAATTTGAAAAAGTCGCCTGCTTTAGAGAATTCGTCATTTATATGCAAGATTTGCTCATGACATTTCATTGGGTGATGTAGATAGACTTTTACACCTTGTACTTTCAGTCGGAGAATGGCCCTTTCAAGTTCGTGAATGCGGTCGCCGAACAAATCCTCTTCAACTAAATGAAATTCATATATGTCGATTCCTTTATGAGATAAGCGATTTTCAATTTGCTTTGGATCGGTTGAGCCCTTCAATCCTAATTTGAAAGGTAAGCCCGTAATCAAATAACGCATATTTTCCGACGGCACCTCCCGGTACTATAAAAGTATCAATTTATGGGAGGTGTTTTCTAATGTCAAAAAATAATGTGTCGATCGTTCCAGTTAAATTGGAACCCACTCCAACATCA